>JAVEEH010000284.1 GCA_030840545.1 Frankiaceae bacterium
CTTGCTCGAGCTCGTGCTCAGTAATCGTTGTCATGGTCCAAGCTCCCTTGCGGATCGCGAGCCTGTGCCCACGGGCGTACGGCTCTAGTTTGACGGCGCTGACCCGGACCGCAACCTGCACCTCTGGTGGAGGATCGCGACAATCGCACCGCTGATGAAGATCGCGGTGGCCGGACAGTGCTTAGGCTGAGCCAACGGCGGAGGAAATGAATGCCGACGCCTGGGCGATGGCTGCCTCGGCTGCATGGGTCGGGCGCAGCGTGTCGAGCATCACGAAATCGTGGATCATGCCGGCGTAGCGCACTGCGGTGACGGGCACCCCGGCTGCGCGTAGCTTGTCACCGTAGGCCTCGCCCTCGTCACGGAGAACGTCCGCTTCGCCGTTGATGATGAGGGCTGGCGGGAGGCCTTCTAGTTCCTCAAGGCTCGCTGTCAGCGGTGACGCTGTGACCTCGTCGCGCTGTTTGGGATCGCTGGTGTACTGGTCCCAGAACCACATCATGTTGTCGCGGCGCAGGAAGTACCCTTCGGCGAACTGCAGGTACGAAGGCGTGTCGAAGTTCGCGTTGGTGACGGGGTAGAACAGAACCTGGGCGGCGAAATTGACACCGCCGCGCTGTTTGGCGAGCAGGGTGACGGCGGCGGCGAGGTTGCCGCCGCACGAGTCGCCGCCGATCACGATCAAGGATGCGTCGAGATTGTGACTGGCGCCGTCGGCGACGATCCACTGGGCGACTGCCCAGCACTGCTCGAGGGCGGTCGGGTACTTCGCCTCCGGGGATCGGTCGTAGTGCGGCATGACCACGGCGACGTTGGCGCCAACGGCGAGATCACGGGCGAGCCGCTCGTGTGTGTCCGGGCTTCCGAGCACCCACCCGGCGCCGTGTGTGTAGAGCACCACGGGCAGCAGCCCGCGCGCCTTGGGCGGTCTGACGATGCGGACCGGCACCCTTCCGGTGGCTCCTGTGTTGACAACGACGTCGGTGATGTCAGCGTCTGGCTTCAGCGTCGCGCCGGATTGCAGCTCCTCCAAGCCCTTGCGTGAGACGTCGGGTGGGAGTTCGAAGGTGAACGGTGGTGCGGCGGTCGCCTCCGCGAAGGCTTGCGCTTCGGGCTCGAGGACGGGGGTTTTCGCGGCGGCCATGGCGGGTCTCCTTTGCCGATGTGGGGCGCGTCGGTTGGCAAAGGGGACTGTAAGAAGTCGGACAGCGGTGTCGCGTGCGTCATGTGACGTATTCAGCGACGACTACTCCACGCCGGTCCCGTGCTGCGGCCCGGTGGCAAGCACGCGGTGCAGCTCACCCCTCGTCGTGACGCCCACCTTCGGATAGATGCGGTACAGGTGCGTGCTCACGGTTCGGGGCGAGAGGAACAGTTGCGAGGCGATCTGACGGTTGGTCAGTCCTTGCGCGGCCATGGTTGCGATCTGAAGTTCTTGCGGGCTCAGACTGGCCGAGGCGTCCGCTGCTCGTCGGACTGTCTCACCGGAGGCCCTTAGCTCCTGCCAGGCCCAGTCCGCCCAGCGTCGCGCTCCCAACCCTTCGAATGTTTCCCCGGCCGCGCGAAGGTAGGAACGCGACTCTCGGCGTCTGCGGTCATGGCGAAGCGTCGTCCCATAGGCGAGTTGGAGCCGGGCCCGCTCGAACGGCCACCGGGACAAGTCCGTCTCCAAGGCGCGGCGCAGCGACTCCCCCGCATCGGCGACCTGGCCGCGAAGGGCGTCAGCGTAGGTCAGCGACACCGTAAGAGAGGGAGAGTTAGACGTCGCCACGGCAGGTCGCAACTGGTCCACGATCGGGCCGAGCCGGTCGAGTTGGTCACTTTTGGCAGCGGCTTCTGCAAGATGCGCAAGAGTGGCGAACTTCTGCGAGGGATGGCACGTCACGTCTGCGGAGAATGACCGCACTAGCTGCTCGTAAGCGTCGTCCGGGTGTCCCGAGGCTAATGCGGAAAGGCCGCGGGCGAGTTGCAGCATGGGCAGCAACGCTCGACGGCCTGTCGGCTCCAGTGCGGACTCGACTGCCGCGACGACGGTGTCAGCTTCTTCGGTCTCCCCTCGAAGTGCCAGCGACGCAGCACGCGAAACGTCAGCCACCAGGGCGTAGCTGAGGTATCCAGTCTCTTCGCCCAATGCGCGGGCTTCGGTCGAAGCGGTCAGAGCAAGCTGGGCGTTACCCAGCAAGACCGCGGCCCACGCCTGGCCTGCCAGCGCCCGAGTGAGAGTGCCCAAGCGGCCCTGGCGTCGCAAACCGGCCACCGCGTCGGCATGCAGCACATTGGACAGTCCGATCGCACCAAGGCAGGTAGATGTACTGGCGAGAATGTGAAGGCGCTCGGGATCAGTCTCACCGGCGCCGGCGAGGTCAGTGAGGCGTTCAAGAGCCAATGGCCCGCGTTCGATGGGAGCGACGACCGCGAGTACATAAACGGCGCGCACGTCACTCAGCGACTCGTCGAGTTGCTGCGCCATCGCGACGATCACTTCTCGGGTCGCTGGATCGGCACTCGACCACCAGACGCGAAGGACCATGACCACGAGAGAGTCGAGCGCGAGACCGACCTCACCGGCCAGACGCATGCGGTCGACGACCTCGAGGAGCGTGCGGAGCCCAATCGATCCCGCCCAGGGCGCCGCCAAGTAGGTCTGCTGCAGCCAGGCAAGCCGCGCCGGGGCCGAGCCGGTCAGGCGAGCCCCGTCCACGCTGCTCACGAGCCGCTCGACAGTGTCGACATCGCCCATCTCGGCGGCAGACAATGCCGCCCACAGACGTCGACTGGCCGCGGCGGACTCGTCGACGGTGAGCTGGGCAGAGCGCTCCAACGCGGCGACCGTTGCCGCCAGCGCACCGCGACGCCGGGCAGTTCTTGACAGCGAGGCCAGCTCCCGGGCGAGTGCATCGTCCTTGCCAACGGTCGCGGCAGCTCGGTGAAAGATGCTGCGCTCCGACGTATCTCGGAGGATGTCCGCAAAAGCCGAGTGCGCCTGGTGGCGGTCCGCGACGCTCGCGATCTGTCGCATCGCC
>JAVEEH010000350.1 GCA_030840545.1 Frankiaceae bacterium
GATGCGCCGGCTGGCATCCCAGGTGCGGCTTGCGCCGGCCGATCTCGTGTTGCCGTTGTTCGTCAAGGAGGGCATCAGCGAGCCGGCCCCGATCGCGTCGATGCCCGGCGTCGTCCAGCACACGCGCGAGTCCTTGCGGAAGGCCGTTGTCGAAGCGGCCGAGTCAGGCGTCGGAGGAGTGATGCTGTTCGGCATCCCTGCGGTCAAGGATGCGCGTGGCTCGGGCGCGGACGACCCGGACGGCATCGTTCAGCTGGCGCTGCGAGACGTTGTCGCCGAGGTCGGCAACGCGACGGTCGTGATGGCCGATCTGTGTCTCGACGAATACACCGACCACGGCCACTGTGGCCTGCTCACGCCGAGCGGTGAGGTCGACAACGACGCGACCCTGGAACGCTATGCGTCGATCGCACTGGCACAGGCTGCCGCTGGTGCACACGTCGTGGGTCCAAGCGGGATGATGGACGGGCAGGTCGGCGCGATCCGCGCCGCGCTCGACGGCGGCGGCTTCGGCGAGGTTGCGATCCTTGCCTACTCGGCGAAATTCGCGAGCGCCTTCTACGGGCCGTTCCGCGACGCCGCCGAGTGCGCGCCGCAGTTCGGGGACCGCGCGGGCTATCAGCAGGATCCGGCCCGGTTCGCCGCCGAGGCGGTGCGCGAAGCGCGGCTCGACGTCGCTGAGGGCGCCGACATCGTGATGGTCAAGCCGGCTGTCGGCTACCTCGACGTTGTGCGAGAGATTGCCGACGCAGTCGACGTGCCGGTCGCCGCCTACAGCGTCTCGGGCGAGTTCGCGATGGTCGAGGCGGCCGCGGCCAACGGCTGGCTCGACCGGGACCGGGCGATCGCCGAGATGCTCGTGTCGATCCGGCGTGCGGGCGCTGACATGGTGCTCACCTACTGGGCCACCGAGGTCGCCGCCCGGCTCTGACCGCTAGTCGACGATCGCCTGGTAGACGAGCTGGCGGAGCTGTGGCCGCAGCGGGAACGTGCTCGACGGCATCAGCTGGGTCATGAACACGACCGTCACGTCGTCGACCGGGTCGACCCAGAACGCGGTGCTGGCGAGACCGCCCCAGTTGAACTCGCCGGCGTTGCCGGCGAGCTTCGCCGCGACCGGATCCATCACCGCGGCGAACCCGAGCCCGAAGCCGACGCCGTCGTACCGCGTCTCGGCGAACAACGGTCGGCCGAACTGCTGCAGGTCGGCGTTGCCGGGGAGGTGGTTGCGGGTCATGTAGCTGACGGTGCGCGGTGACAGCAGGCGGGCTCCGTCGTACTCACCGCCCCGCAGCAGCATCCAGGTGAAGCGGGTGTAGTCCCGGGTGGTCGAGGCCAGTCCACCGCCACCGGAGAACCAGTGCGGCTCTCGACTGATCGCCTGGCCCAGCTGGTCGTATCGAACCGGCTGGGTGAGACTCGGCGCCATCGCGTAGAGCGCGGCAAGACGATGTTGGCGGTCCGGCTCGACCGAGAAGCCGGTGTCCACCATGCCGAGTGGGTTGAAGATGTGCTCGGCGAAGAACTCGTCGAGCGGTTGCCCCGAGACGACCTCGACGAGCCGGCCGAGCACGTCGGTCGCCACCGAGTAGAGCCACTCGCTGCCGGGCTCGAACGCGAGCGGCAGCTTCGCCCATGCTTCGACGCAGTGCGCCAGGTCGAAGCCGCGGGGGTTGCCGAACTCGAACCCGGCGTTGCGGTAGAGCTCGTCGGTGACGTGCACGTGGTGGAAGCCGTAGGTCAGTCCGGCGGTGTGGGTGAGCAGGTGCCAGACCCGGATCGGCTCGGTCGCCGGGACGGTCGTGGGTTTCGCCGCGGACCCACCGGTGTAGATCCGGGGTGCCTCGAACTCCGGCAGCCACTTGCTGATCGGGTCGGTCAGCTCGAACAGACCTCGCTCCCACAGCATCATCGCCGCGACCGAGGTCACCGGCTTGGTCATCGAGTAGATGCGCCAGATCGTGTCGGGCTCGACCGGGCGGCCGGCCTCCTTGTCGGCCAGCCCGTACGACGACAGGTGCGCCACCCGGCCGTGCCGGCTGACCATGACCTGCCAGCCGGGGAGCCGCCCGTCGTCGACGTAGCGCTGGAAGTGGCTGTCGATGCGCTGGAGTCGCTGTTCGTCGAGCCCGACCTCGCCGGGGTCGACGTCGATGCCGAAGTCAGCCATGCGTCTGATCCTGCCGCAGCGCCAGATCGTCGATGGCCTCGGCCAGCAAAAGGTCCTTGCGGGTGAGCCCGCCTGCACTGTGGGTTGACAGCGTGAAGTGCAGGGTGCGCCATCGGATGTCGATGTCCGGGTGGTGGTCGCGTTCCTCCGCGACCGCGGCGATCCGCTGCACCAGCTCGATCGCCGCCGGGAACGACGCACACTCCACCGCGCGCCGGAGCACGCCCCCGTCGCCCGCCGCCCCCTCCCGACGCCAGCCGGCATGCCGTTCGAGCCAGGCGTCCACCGAGTCGTCGTCCAGCACTGTTCCCATGGCAACCTCCACCTGCCCTCAGTCTGACGGCAGGCCGGTTGCGAGGATGAGTCCGTGCCCTCCTCAGCAGACTCCGACGCGCTGTTCGCGCGGGCGCTGCGGGTGACGCCCGGCGGCGTGTTCTCCCCGGTCCGGGCGTTCGGGGCGGTGGGTGGCACTCCCCGCTTCGTCGTCAGAGCCTCGGGCGCCTATCTGTTCGACGCGGACGGCAACGACTATGTCGACCTTGTCTGCTCCTGGGGTCCGACGATCCTCGGCCACGCGCATCCCGCTGTCGTCGAGGCCGTGCAGGCGGCGGCGGCGCGCGGCCTCTCGTTCGGCACGCCGTCACCCGGCGAGGTGGAGCTGGCCGAGGAGATCGTGGCCAGGGTCGGGCCGGTCGAGCAGGTGCGGCTGGTCAACTCGGGGACCGAAGCCACGATGAGCGCGCTGCGACTGGCGCGTGGGTTCACCGGCCGCGCCAAGGTCGTGAAGTTCGCCGGCTGCTACCACGGGCACGTTGACGCACTCCTGGCCAGCGCCGGCAGCGGTGTGGCGACGTTCGGGCTGCCGGACACTCCCGGTGTCACCGGTGCCAGCGCCGCCGACACGATCGTGCTGCCCTACAACGACGTCGCCGCGGTCGAGGCGGCGTTCCGCGAGCACGGCGCCGACATTGCGGCCGTCATCACTGAGGCAGCTGCGGCCAACATGGGCGTGGTCGCGCCACGGCCGGGGTTCAACGCGCGGCTGCGCGAGCTGGCGACGGAGCACGGTGCTCTGCTCGTCCTCGACGAGGTGATGACCGGCTTCCGGGTCAGCCGGTCTGGCTGGTTCGGTCTCGACGACGTTCCCGCGGACCTGCTGACCTTCGGCAAGGTGATGAGCGGCGGGTTGCCGGCGGCCGCCTTCGGTGGCCGGGCCGATGTCATGGCGCACCTCGCCCCGGCCGGCGCTGTCTACCAGGCCGGGACGCTGTCCGGGAACCCGGTCGCGGTGGCCGCTGGGCTCGCGCAGCTCCGGTTGTGCGACGAAGACGTCTACGTCCAGCTGGACAAGACAGCGGCCGTGGTCGCCGGCGTGGTCGGCGACGCTCTCACGCGCGAAGGTGTCGCGCACCGGGTCAACACTGCCGGCAACTTGTTCAGCGTCTTCTTCGCCGACACCGACGTCGTCGACTACGACACCGCAAGGACGCAGGACACCAGACGCTTCGCTGCCTTCTTCCACGCCATGCTCGACAACGGCGTCCACCTGCCGCCGTCGGCGTTCGAGGCGTGGTTCGTCGGAGCGGCACATGACGACGACGCCATCGACCGGATCGCCACTGCGGTTGCGGTTGCCGCCCGGGCCGCGGCGGAGGTCGGCGAGTGAGCACTCGCACGATCGTCAACCTCGTCCGCCATGGTGAGGTCCACAACCCGACGAAGGTCCTCTACGGCCGGCTGCCGGGTTTCCGGCTCTCCGAGAGCGGCGAGCAGATGGCCACGACCGTCGCCGCGGCCCTCGCCGGTCGTGACGTCCGCGTGGTCGTCTCCTCCCCGCTCGACCGCGCGCTGCAGACGGCGAAGCCCATCGCCGCACAGTTCGGCCTGACCGTGCAGACCGACGACCGGCTGATCGAGAGCGACAACGTGTTCGAGGGCAAGACCTTCGGCGTCGGTGATGGCGCACTGAGACGGCCCGCCAACTGGCGACATGTCCGGAACCCCTTCCGCCCGTCCTGGGGCGAGCCTTACGCCGAGGTTGCTGCCCGCGTGCTCGCGGCCTGCGCCGACGCCCGACAGCAGGCCGAGGGTGGCGAGGCCGTGCTCGTCAGCCACCAGCTGCCGATCTGGGTCACCCGCCGAGCCGTCGAAGGCCAGCGACTGTGGCATCGCCCTGACCGGCGCGAGTGCGCACTCGCGTCGATCACGTCGTTCGTCTACGACGGGCCTCGCATCGTCGACGTCCGCTACGAAGAACCTGCCGGAGCGGCGGGCCGGTCTCGCATCGGCGGAGCGTGATCTGGGTCACTCAGGCAGCCGGGTCACAATGGGGGCGATGAACCGCCGCACCCACCACGCCGTCATCAGCGGTGTGGTCAGTCTCGCCGTCGCCTTCGGGCTGGCCGGCTGTTCCGGCACCGACGCCGTCAGCCAGGACGTCAAGGGTGGCCTCGGGTTTCAATATCAGGCCGCCGGGGACGCGGCCCTGACCTGGGTTGCGCCGGCGAACCGTTCGACGGTGTCCGGCGTCAAGGGTCAGCTGCTCGACGGCACGGCCTTCGACCTCTCCTCCTGGCGCGGTCACGTCGTCGTCGTCAACTTCTGGGGCAGCTGGTGCGGCCCGTGCCAGCAGGAGGTCCAGGCGCTCGAACAGGTCTACACCGATGACGGCAGCAAAGGCGTCGAGTTTCTCGGTGTCGATGTTCGCGACAACCGCGCGAGTGCGGACGCGTTCGTGCGCAAGCACTCCGTGACCTATCCGAGCCTCTACGACGAGTCCAACTTGCTTGCCTTGCAGTTCCGCCACATCCCCCCGAACGCGACGCCGACCACGATCGTGCTCGACCGGCAAGGACGGATCGCCGCACGGCACAGTGGCGGGATCCTCTATACGCAGCTGCGGTCCGTCGTCGACCAAGTGCTCGCCGAGCCGGCGTGAACCACCTCAGCCTCGTGGCGGGTGCGGCCGCCACCTGCCAACACTGGGCGAACGGTTCGCTGCTCCTGGCGGCACCGGTGGCCCTCCTCGCGGGCCTCATCTCGTTCTTGTCCCCGTGCGTGCTGCCGCTGGTCCCCGGCTACCTCAGCTATGTGACGGGCCTGTCCGGTGCCGACCTGGCCGGAACGAGCCAGACCGTCAGCGACGGGCCGGGCACCGCCGTCGCAACCCACCTTGCGCCGCGGTCCCGGCCGACGCACCGGGTGCTGCTCGGCTCGGTGCTGTTCGTCGCCGGCTTCACTGCGGTCTTCGTCAGCGAGGGTGCGCTGTTCGGCAACATAGGCGGCCACCTGCTGGCCCACCAGGACGCAGTCAACCGTGTCGGCGGCGTCCTCGCCATCGTTCTCGGAGTCGTATTCCTCGGTTTGCTGCCGCGGGCGCAGCGCGAGTGGCGGTTGCACCGCCTCCCGCGGGCTGGGCTGGCCGGTGCGCCGTTGCTGGGGATCCTCTTCGCGGTCGGCTGGACGCCCTGCATCGGCCCGACCCTCGGTGTCGTGCTCAACCTCTCCTACGCCGACAGCGCCGCCACGGCCGGGCGCGGCGCCTTCCTTACCTCGGTCTACTGCGTGGGGCTGGGTGTGCCGTTCGTGGTCGCCGGCCTCGCGTTCCGCCGCGCCCTCGGTGCGTTCGCAGTCGTCAAGCGCCACTACGGCGCGGTCATCTGGACCGGCGGCTTGATGCTCATCGGCGTCGGCGTGCTGCTGCTGACCGGGGAATGGACGTCGATGTCCCGTCATCTGCGGGACATGATCAACGGCTACACGCCGGCCTGCTGATGACCGAGCTCGCCGAAGCCGCCAAGCTCTCCACCGCGCCGGTGCCACCGCAACGGCAGCCCGGCCAGGGCCTGCGCCGCAACCTGCGCCAGGCGTGGCGGCAGCTGACCAGCATGCGGACCGCACTGCTGCTGCTCACGCTGCTCGCGCTCGCAGCGATCCCGGGCACGCTGCTGCCGCAACGCGGCCTCAACCCGGTCGCGGTCGACACCTATCTCGCCGCGCACCCGCAGCTCGGGCCGTTCCTCGACAAGCTCTCGCTGTTCGACGTCTTTGCCGCACCGTGGTTCGCCGCCGTCTATCTGTTGCTGCTCGTGTCGGTCGTCGGCTGCCTGGTGCCGCGGATCCGCCTGCACACACGCGCACTCCGACGGCGGCCACCGGTCGCGCCGCGCAACCTGACCCGGCTCGCCACCTCCACCGAGTGGTCGGCGGACGCACCACCGGCGGCCGTGGTGGACGCGGCAAGACTGCTCCTGCGCAGTGCGCGGTGGCGCACCGACATCCGGACCGAGGACGACGGTGCGGTGAGCATCGCCGCCGAGAAGGGCTATCTGCGCGAGACGGGCAACCTGGTCTTCCACATCGCACTCGTCGGCCTGCTCGCCGGCATCGCCCTCGGGGGACTGTTCGGCTACAAGGGCACGGTGCTCGTCGTACAAGGCCAGGGTTTCGCCAACGTGCGCAGCTCCTACGACATCTTCCAGCCGAGCCGGCTCTACTCCGACTCGCAGCTGGCGCCGTTCTCGTTCATGTTGCAGACCTTCAGTGCGTCCTATCAACCGAACGGTGAGCCGCGAGCCTTCGACGCGGTCGTCGACTACCGGGCCACGCCGGATGCGACACCTGCATTGCGCCACATCCGCGTCAACCATCCGCTGTCCGCGGCGGGAGCCAACGTCTATCTGGTTGGTCACGGCTATGCGCTGCACATCCAGGTGCGGGATGCGGCCGGCCGTCTCGTCTACGACAAGGACACGCCGTTCCTCCCCGACGATGCGATGTTCGCCTCGCACGGTGTCGTGAAGGTGCCCGACGGCCTGCCCAAGCAGCTCGGCTTCACCGGCTTCTTCTACCCGACGTTCGGTGTCACGCCGTTCGGTCCGCAGTCGACCTACCCGGGGTTGCGCGATCCGGAGCTCGACCTCGCCGCCTGGCAGGGTGATCTCGGGCTCGACTCCGGCGCTCCGCAGTCGGTCTACCAGCTGCCGGTCGCGTCCTTGCGGCACCTGGCCAACCGGCAGCTGTCACCCGGACAGACCTGGCGGCTCGCCAACGGCACCACCGTGAAGTTCGCCGGCGTCGACCAGTGGGCGACGTTCCAGGTCGCGCACGACCCGGGGAAGCGACTCGTGCTCGTGGCGGCGGTGCTGATCGTCGCCGGCCTGCTCGTGTCGTTGCGGGTACGCCGGCGCCGGTTCTGGGTGCGTGCCGTCCCGGCGGATGGCGCGACGGATGCGCGGCGTAGCGTTGTTCACGCAGCCGGACTCACCCGCAGCGACCCCGACGGCTTCAGCCAGGAGTTCGACTCCTTGGTGCGACGGATGAAGGACTGATCGGTGCCCGCCAACACCAGCCTCGCGCATCTCAGCGACGTGCTGCTCGTCTGGACCGTGTCGGCGTATGCCCTCGCGATGCTGGGGTATGCCGCGGAGTTCGCGTTCGGCCGGTCGGGTGGCTCCGCACGGGCCGGGCGGGCCGGGCGGGCCGCAGTCGTTCTCACCGTCGCCGGCTGGGTGGCCCACGTGGCCTCGGTGACGACGCGCGGGTTCGCGGTCCACCGCGTGCCGTGGGGAAACATGTACGAGTTCTCCTCGATGGTGTCCCTCGTCGCGGTGACGGTCTTCCTCGTGCTGCTGGCTCGGCAGCCGGTGCGGTTCCTCGGTGCGTTCGTCATGGCCCCGGTCGTGCTCTACCTCGGCTTGGCCGGCACGGTCCTCTACGCCAAGGCCGGCCCGTTGGTCCCGGCTCTCAACTCCTACTGGATCAAGATCCACGTGGTCGCGGCGATCACCGCCAGCGGTGCGTTCATGGTCTCCGGCGTGGTCACGGTGCTCTACCTGCTCAAGGACCGCTGGGAGAGACGCTCCGCCGGCCCGGCACCGGTGAGCATCGGCCCGGGTGCGGCCGCCGCGGTCGAGTTCGGGGACACGCGAGTCGGTGGCCTGATGCACTGGCTGCCGGCCTCCGCCGTGCTCGACCGGCTGGCCTACCGGGTCATCGCCTTCGCGTTCCCGGTGTGGACCTTCGCGGTCATCGCCGGCGCCATCTGGGCCGAGCAGGCCTGGAGCCGCTACTGGGGTTGGGACCCGAAGGAGACGTGGTCGTTCATCACGTGGCTGGCCTACGCGGCTTACCTGCACGCCCGGGCGACAGCCGGTTGGCGCGGCCGTAGGGCCGCGGTGCTGTCACTGATCGGCTTCGGCTGCTTGATGGTCGACTACTACGTCGTCAACACGGTGCTGGTCGGCCTGCACAGCTATGCCGGTGTCGGCTGATCGTTCAGCTGCGGGCGGGTTCGTCCTCGACCGACTGACGCGGTGCCGGTGCCGTCGCGCCGCCGGCTTCGCCGCGGAGCAACGCGCGCACCTCTGACTCGCGGAAACGGCGGTGGCCGCCCGGCGTCCGGATGCTGCTGATCCGGCCCGCAGCCGCCCAGCGCGTCACGGTTTTCGGGTCCACGCGGAAGAGGCTGGCCACCTCACCGGGCGTCAACAGCCGCTCTCGTGCTTCCACGTCGTCCCCCTCGTCAAGGCATCCGGGTGGGTCCACCCCGGTTAGGAAAATGTGTACACGCAGAAAGGTCGTGGCGTCAGCCGTTTCGTACAAAAGTTCCGGCGTTTCTCCCCGTGGGCGGTTCCGAAAGGCGTCCCGGCAGACCGAGACCGCCCGAAGTTGGTCACATCGGGCCATGGACACGTCCTGGGGCGATCGTGAGGCTTTGGTCGCGCTAGCGCACTTTCGTCCGTGTTGCCTCTCCGGTCTCCAGGGGGTCCCTGTGCACGTGTCCCGACGTTCGGCCGTCGCGCTGGTCACCGCAGCCGGCCTGGCCGCCCTTTCGCTGCCGGCCGGCGCTGCCACCACGACGACTCCCGCGAAGGGTGTCGCGACGTCGACCCTCACCGTCCTGCGGCTGACGCTCGCCGGCACGACGGTTGCAGCGGGGCAGATCGTCGCGGTCGCCGGCAACACGACAAAGCCGCACCTGGCCAAGCTGGTCATCACCCCGGTCGACTCGTCGGTGACCGGCCCGATCGGGCAGCAGACCGTCTCGGCCGGCGGTGGCACGAGCACGATCCCGGCGACCCCCAAGTCGGTCACGCTTCCCGGCGGGCTCGGCAAGGTCGTCGGCCCGACGTTCCATGCCGACGCGGTCGACGGCGCGACGGGCATCGTCGCCTCGGCGGCTCTCAAGGCGCTCGGGCAGGTGCAGGTGCTCACCGTCCCGCTCGACCTCAAGGCCGCGACGCTGTCGGACGTGTCGCAGGTCAAGGCCGGCGGCGCGACCGCGGAGAAGCGCTTCGTGCTCGGCGGGCTCGGGCTGCCGTCGGTGCAGGACCTGCTCGCCGCTCTCGGCGTCGACCTCAGTGCTCTCACCCAGCAGCTGACCCAGGGCAACCTGACCCAGCTCGCCGGGCTTGTCGGCGGCGCGCTCGGCACTCTCAATGCCGACGTCGACGCAGCGCAAGCGGCCCTCACCGGCGCCGGGCAGTCCGCGGCCTCGTCGTTGGCCGGCGCTCAGCAGCAGCTGACCGCCGCAAACGCAGCAGTCACCACCGCCACCAACGCGTTCAACACTGCGTGGGCAAGCGCGTTCGGCGCCCTCGCCGCGCCCGCACAGGCGGCCCTTGCGTTGGTCGGCGTCAATGGCACGACAACGGCCGACCAGTTTGCGGCACTCACGGGCCCGACGCTGACCGCAGTGACGTCCGCACTGAGCGCCGGGACCTTCACCAACCTCAGCGCGCTCGCGCAGTCGGTCGTCGACGCAGAGGCGATCGTCGCCGATGTCAACGCGCTCGTCGACGCGCTGCAGGCGCTGGTCAATGCCGTCGTCGCCGCCGTGCTCGGCAGCAACGACCCGCTCGCGACGTTGGGCACCATCACGGTGACGACCTCTGCCATCGCGGCCAAGACGCCGAAGGCAGCTGCAGGTGTGACCGTAGGCTCTGTGCACGTTCTGGGCCTTGCCGGCGCGATCCCGCTCGGCTCACTGACGAGCGCGCTCGGTGCCGTCACCGGCACGCTGTCCTCGGTGCTGGAGTCCGTCGCCGGGGTGACGTTCAAGGCGCCGACGATCGCCGTCGGGACACCGTCGAAGTCGACGAGCACACAGGGCCGCACCCGGTTCGCGTCTGCCTCGATCACTGGGCTGACACTGACGTTGCCGTCGATCACGTTGCCTGCCGCGCTCCACCTGGCCGGTGTGCCGACCGGTATCTCCGGTGCGCTGACCGTAGGCCAGCTGGCCGAGACCGCGCAGTGGACCCCGGCCTCAACCAAGACGACTCCGAGCACTCCGGGCACTCCGCAGACGGGTCACCCCGGCTCCGGCGGCGGGCTTCCCGACACCGGTGGCCGGATGCTGATCTCGGTCGCCGGACTGCTGGTCATCGGCTCGGCCCTCGCTCTTCGCCGGCGGGCCGGCAAGGCGGCGTAACCTCGGCGGGTGACCGCACCGCTCCTGGTCTACACGGCTGCCCGTGCCGGGCTGCTCGCCCTTTGCCTCCTGCTGGGGTGGCTGGCCGGCCTCAGCGGCATCGCCCTCGTCGTGGTCGCGCTGCTCGTCTCCGGTGCGCTGTCGTGGTTCCTGCTTCAGCGGCAGCGGCTGGCGATGGGGGCGGCGGTGGAGCGATCGGTGCAGCACGTCCGCGGCCGGATGCGGGCGCGCACCGCCGCCGAGGACGCCTACGTCGAGCAGCTGCAGCGGGACAGCCTCGGCGACCGGCCCTGACCACGGGGCAAGATGAGGGCATGGCCCGGGCGACGCTGGACAAACGACCTGACGACGTAGCCCGCATGTTCGACGCGGTCGCCGGCCGCTACGACGCGATGAACGCCGTCATGACGTTCGGCCAAGAGCGGCGCTGGCGCCGCATCGTCGCGCGCGCCGTGGCGGCCCGACCCGGGATGCGCGTCCTCGACCTGGCGGCGGGCACCGGTGCCTCGGCGATGCCCTTCGCCAAGGCGGGCGCCACCACAGTGGCCTGCGACTTCTCGACCGGCATGCTGGCCGAGGGCCGCCGGCGCCATCCCGAGCTCACCTTGGTGGCCGGCGATGCGCTTCTGCTGCCGTTCAACGACGGCGCCTTCGACGCCGTGACCATCTCCTTCGGCCTGCGCAACGTCGCCAGGGTCGACCGCGCGCTCGAGGAGCTGGCCCGGGTCACCCGGCCCGGCGGTCGCATCGTGGTGCTCGAGACGGCCACTCCGGCGGCCCGGCCCGTGCGGGCCGTCAACCGGCTCTACACCAACCGCGTGATGCCGCGGTTGGCGCGGCTGCTCTCCTCGGACCCCTCCTCGTATGCCTACCTTGCCGAGTCGGCGGGTGCCTGGCTGTCCCAGCCCGAGCTCGCCGCGGCGCTGCGCGCCGGCGGCTGGCAGGAGGTCGCGTGGCGCGACCTGATGTTCGGCGCGGTCGCCCTGCACACCGCCTGCACCCCGGGGGGCGACGCGCGACCCGGAGCCACCCCGGCCTAGACTGAGCCTTCACTTGTGAAGTCGTTCACAAACTCTCGAGGACGGGTTCCCATGGTCACCGCCGACCGCGCCGCAGGGAGCGAGGACGCACAGGTCGTCATCGTCGGCGCCGGTCCCGGTGGGTCGACAGCCGCTTACCACCTCGCCCAGGCCGGCATCGACGTGCTCGTGCTCGAGAAGTCCGAGTTCCCCCGCGAGAAGGTCTGTGGCGACGGCCTCACCCCGCGAGCGGTCAAGCAACTCGTCGCGATGGGCATCGAGACCTCGCCCGAAGACGGCTGGATCAAGAACTACGGCCTGCGCATCATCGGTGGTGGCATGCGCATCGAGGTTCCCTGGCCGGACCTGGCGAGCTTTCCGTCGTACGGGTTGGTGCGGCCCCGACAGGACTTCGACGAGGTGCTGGCGCGGACCGCGCAGAAGGCCGGCGCCCGGCTGCAGGAGGGCACGACCGTCACCGCGCCGCTGCTCGACGAGCGGACCGGCCGGGTCGCCGGTGTCGTCACCAAGGACGGCACCGCCTACCGCGCGCCGTTGACGATCGTGGCCGACGGCAACTCCTCCAGGTTCTCCTTGAGCCTCGGCCTCGCCCGTCGCGAGGACCGGCCGATGGGCGTCGCCTACCGGCGTTACTTCACCAGCCCTCGCCACGACGACGACTGGCTCGAGTCGTGGCTCGAGCTCTGGGACGGGGAGCCGGGCAAGGGCCGGTTGCTGCCGGGCTATGGCTGGATCTTCGGCGTTGGCGACGGCACCAGCAACGTGGGTCTGGGCATCCTCAACACCAGCGACGCGTTCGGCAAGACCGACTACCGCGCGATGCTCGACCGGTGGCTGTCGCACCTGCCGCAGGAGTGGGGTTTCGTCGAGGAGAACGCGACCGCACCCACCCGCGGCGCGGCTCTTCCGATGGGCTTCAACCGCAAGCCGCACTATGCCGATGGCGCGCTGCTCGTCGGTGACGCCGGCGGCATGGTCAACCCGATGAACGGCGAGGGCATCGCCTACGCCATGGAGTCGGCGCGGATCGCGGCCGAGGTCGTGGCCCAGGCGCTGGCGGCGCCCGAGGGTGCTCGCCGCGAGCGAGTCCTGCACGCCTATCCCGCGGCGCTCGACGCGGAGTACGGCGGCTACTACACGATCGGCCGGCTGTTCGTGAAGGCCATCGGGCACCCCTCGGTCATGAAGCTCGCGACCCGCCACGGCCTGCCGCACCCCACGCTCATGAAGTTCTGCCTGAAGCTGTTGGCCAACCTCAGTGATTCCCGGGACGGCGATGTGATGGACCGGCTCATCACAGCGCTCAACCGGCTGGCGCCCGCCGCCTGAACCACCGTCCACCCACCACCTAGACTGGCCGCCGGCCAGGCCCCAGCCCGAGGAGGAAGACGACGTGGTCCCGATCCTCGTCCTTCTGGTGCTCGCCGCCGGTTTTGCCATCTTCTCCGTCGTCGCGGGCTCCCTCACCGGCCCCAAGCGCTACAACCGGGCCAAGGTCGCCTCTTACGAATGCGGCA
>JAVEEH010000353.1 GCA_030840545.1 Frankiaceae bacterium
CTGCCTGAGATGCGCGCCCTGATCTCCGCTGCCGCGCTGAGCGCCCTCGTCGGCGCCGGCATCGCCGTCGCCACGCCTGCGCGCGCGGCTGATGACGCCACCGTCTCAGTGCAGGTGTCGGACCACCGCCAGGTGGGGGCGAGTCTGACGGTGTCGGGCGATCTGACGTCGGCGAGTCAGGCGATCACCTACCCGGCCACGGTCACGTTGCAGCGTGACCACTCGTCCGAGACGCAGATGCAACCGACCGACTCCACGGGGCACTTCTCCTTTTCCGATACACCTGACACTCGGGGTTCAGTGACGTACACGGTGTCCTGGCTTGGCGACGCCAACCATCCGAGTGGAGCGACTGGGCACACGACTGTGACGGTGGCCGGCAAGACGCCGGCGCTGACGCTCAGGCTCGGCCGATCTGTCGTCCTGACCGGCCACACCGTCCGGGTGACCGCGCACCTGGGCGCCGGCACCACCAACCGCACCGTCACCATCTATGCCAAGCCCTATCGCCGCCACCGTCGACAGCTGGACAGCGGCAACGTCGATCTCAACGGCAACCGGTCGGTGACCGACCGGGTCTACCGGCGTACGACGTTCAGCGTGCACTTCACCGGCGACGACGCGTATGCGCCCGCCACGGCGACGCGGGTGGTGCGGGTCCGGGCGATCCTGCGCGAACACCTGCAGGGCGGTTACGCGTCGTCCGGCGGCTTCCGGCTCTACCACCCCGGCAGCAACCCCTCGGTCTTCGTGCACATGATCCCCGGCCAGAGCCGGCGCTGCCTCTACTTCCGCGCCCAGCACTACTACAGCCACTCCTGGCACACCAGCGCGGTGTCCCCGTGCCTGCGGACCAACGCCCACGGTGAGCTGATCGGCGTGCTGACGGGCAACCACGTCGTGGGCGAGCCCTACCGGGTCCGGGCCGAGTGGCGCGGCAACCGCGCGCTGCTCGCCCGTGACGGCAGCTGGCTGAAGCTGAAGTTCCACCGCTGAGGACACAAACCTGTAACACGAGGTGACCGGCACGAAACCCGTGCTTCGCTGCTGCGCAATCTGGCCCCTCGATGCTGCGTCGGAAGCGGCGCCAAGACCGTGCGCGCCGTCGGGGAGGACAGGAGCCTCATGCCATTCGACTTCAGCAAGATCGACACGGGCGCCACGGCCTGGGTCTTGGCGAGCGCCGCGCTCGTGCTGCTGATGACCCCGGGTCTTGCCTTCTTCTACGGAGGCATGGTCCGGGCCAAGCACACACTCGGCATGCTGATGCAGAACTTCATGACGATCGGCATCGTCAGCATCGTCTGGGTGCTCGTCTCGTTCAGCCTGGCCTTCGGTAAAGGCAACGGGTTCGTCGGCGACCTTCACTTCGCCGGCCTGCAGCACCTCAGCGAAGTCCTGCCCGGTTACACCGGCCCCTTCGCGCAGGTCATCCCGCCGATGGTGTTCGTCGTCTTCCAGCTGATGTTCGCGGTCATCACCCCTGCACTCATCACCGGGTCGACGGCGGACCGCTGGAAGTTCGGCCACTTCGTGCCGTTCATCGCGATCTGGTCGATCCTCGTCTACGGGCCGGTCGCGCACTGGGTGTTCTCACCCGAGGGCTGGCTTTTCAAGAAGGGCGCGCTGGACTTCGCCGGTGGGACCGTCGTTCACATCAACGCCGGTGCGGCGGGTCTTGCGATGGCCTTGCTGCTCGGCAAGCGCCGCGGCTATCCGAAGGAGCAGATGCGGCCGCACAACGTGCCCTTTGTGCTGCTGGGCGCCAGCCTGCTGTGGTTCGGCTGGTTCGGCTTCAACGCGGGATCGGCGCTCGGCGCGAACAACCTTGCCGCCTACGCTTTCGTCAACACCAACACTGCGACTGCCGCGGCCATGGTCGGCTGGCTTCTCGTGGAGAAGCTCCGGGACGGCAAGGCGACCACTCTTGGCGCAGCTTCTGGCGCCGTCACCGGTCTGGTGGCAATCACACCCTGCGCCGGATTCGTGAGCCCACTCGGCTCGATCGCCGTCGGCCTGCTCGCCGGTGCCATCTGCGCCTACGCCATCCTGCTCAAGCGCAAGCTCGGCTACGACGACTCGCTCGACGTCGTCGGGGTGCACCTCGTGGGTGGCATCGTCGGTTCGCTCTCGGTCGGTCTGTTCTCGACTCTCGACACCAACACGCTCGGCGCTGACGGTCTGTTCTACGGCGGCGGCTGGAAGTTGATGGGCCACCAGCTGATTGCTGTTGGCGCGGTTGCGGGCTACTCGTTCGTCGTGACCCTCATCATCGGCTTCGGGCTGAAGCTCTTCTTGCGAATGCGCCTCACCCCTGATGAGGAGGCCGAAGGTATGGATCTCGTGCTGCACGGCGAGTCGGCGTACGAGTTCGGCAACATCACGGGAGGTGGTGGCGGGCTCGGTTCGGTCGGCCAACGACCCGAATCCGTGTCACTGGGTGGTCCGACGGCGCCGACGGGGGTGCAGGCATGAAGCTCGTCACCGCGATCATCAAGCCGTTCAAGCTCGACGACGTCAAGTTGGCGCTCGAGACCTTCGGAGTGCACGGTCTGACTGTCAACGAGGTCAGCGGGTATGGCCGGCAGAAGGGGCACACTGAGGTCTACCGGGGGGCGGAATACACCGTCGACTTCGTGCCCAAGGTGCGACTGGATGTCGTCGTGGCGGACGGAGACGCCGCCAACGTGGTCGAGGTCATCGTCAAGGCGGCTGCTACCGGGCAGATCGGCGACGGCAAGGTGTGGACGACCCCGGTTGAGGACCTGGTGCGCGTGCGCACGGGGGAGCGGGGGCCGGACGCGCTCTAGCTCTCGTCTTTTGGTCGCGGCCCCAGTGGTGCTCACACCGCCGGGGCCGCGACCTTGAGAGAGTGCAGCCGTGACTCCCGCTGACGCCCTCCGGGCCGAGCGGCGCGCGGCCCTCGACGAGCCGGGACTGACCGGAGCAGGCCTGCGGCAGGCGCTGACCGACGTCGCCGACTACTGGCTGTCCGAACAAGTGGGTGATGAGCACGATGTCGCGCTGATCGCCGTCGGAGGCTACGGTCGCCGCGAGCCCGCGCCGGGCAGCGACCTCGACCTCGTCCTCGTCCACCGGTCCCGGGCCGACGTGAAGCAGGTCGCCGATCGGCTGTGGTACCCGATCTGGGACGCCGGGGTGGGCCTGGACCACTCGGTGCGCACGGTCCCCGAGGCGGTCGCCGTCGCCCGCGAGGACCTCAAGGCGGCCCTTGGTCTTCTCGATGCCCGCCATGTTGCCGGTGACGCGGCACTCACCGAGGAGCTGCGGGCTGCGGTGTTGGTCGCATGGCGTAGGGATGCGCGCAAGCGGCTGCCCGACCTGATGGCCGCTGCGCGGGAACGGACGGAGAAGTACGGCGAGCTCGCGTTCCTCCTCGAGCCCGACCTGAAGGAGTCGCGCGGCGGTCTGCGCGACGTGCATGCGATGACAGCCGCTGCCGCGGCGTGGGTCACCGACGCGCCGAACGAGCGCGTCCGCGACGCAGCGGCGCTGCTGCTCGACGTGCGCGGTGAGCTGCATCGCCGGTTGAGCCGGCCGAACGACCGGCTGGTGCTGCAGGAGCAGGCACCGGTCGCGGTCGCCCTGGGGCGCGACGACCCGGACGACCTGATGCGCGACGTCTACGCCGCCGGCCGGACGATCGCCTTTGCCGCCGACGAGACGTGGCGACGGGTCGAGTCGGCACACCGACCGGCCCGCCGGTGGCGGCAACGCGGTCCGCAACGCCGCCCGCTCACCGACGGTGTCGTCGAACAGGACGGCGAAGTCGTGCTCGCGCGTGATGCCGACCCGACGCAGGACCCAGTGCTGCTCCTGCGCGTCGCTGCCGCAGCAGCGCAGGAGGACCTGCCGATCGCGCCGCACACCATCGACCGGCTGGCCGCCGAAGCCGCGCCGCTGCCCGAACCTTGGCCCGCGGCTGCACGGGACGCCTTCGTGGCGTTGCTCGGAGCCGGCCCGGCCACGGTCGGCGTCATCGAGGCACTCGACCAGGCGGAGCTGTTCGTCCGGCTGATGCCGGAGTGGGAGCAGGTCAGGTGCAAGCCGCAACGCAACGCGGTGCACCGCTTCACGGTCGATCGGCATCTGGTCGAGACCGCGGTGGAGGCCGCCAGCCTCACCCGTCGGGTGTCGCGTCCCGACCTGCTCCTGCTCGGTGCGCTGTTGCATGACATCGGCAAGGGCTGGCCAGGCGACCACACCGATGCGGGAGTGGCCCTGATGCCGACGGTCGCCAGCCGGCTTGGCCTGTCTGATCGCGACATCGAGGTGCTCGTCACCCTGGTGCGCTATCACCTGCTCCTGCCCGACAGTGCCACCCGCCGTGACCTCGATGATCCGGTGACGGTTCGCGCCGTGGCCGAAGCCGTCGGGGACCGGCGCACCCTCGAGCTGTTGCACGCACTGACCGAGGCGGACGCGCTGGCCACGGGTCCGGCGGCGTGGGGCGACTGGAAGGCGGGGCTGGTCGCCGACCTGGTCGGCCGGGTGGCCGCCGTGCTCGAGGGCGAGCCACCACCCGTCGCGGACAGCCTCGACGAGCAGCAGCAGGCGCTGGCGCGCGCCGGCGAGCTCGCTGTCGACGTCGCCGGTGACCGGGTGACCCTGGTGGCGCCGGACCGGCCGGGCCTGCTCTGGCGGTGGGCCGGGGTGCTCGCCCTGCACCGGTTGACGATCCGGTCTGCGAACGCGACGTCCGTCGGGGACATGGCGGTGACGGTCTTCGAGGTCAGCCCGCGCTTCGGCTCCGCACCGGACTGGGGAGCGGTGCGGGCTGACGTGCGCCGTGCCTACGACGACGCGTTGCCGCTCGCCGCGCACCTCGCCGAACGCGAACGCGCTTATGCCCGCCCGGCCGCGCCGGCGGTGCCCGCGCGGGTGTTGTGGTTCGACGACGCCTCCGATGTCGCCAGCGTCGTGGAGGTGCGCGCTCACGACGCGTTGGGGCTGCTGCACCGACTCACCCGAACCCTCGCCGACGCCGGTCTCGACGTGCGCTCCGCGCGGATGAGCACTCTCGGCGCGGAGGTGGTGGACGCGTTCTACGTCGTCGACGCGAGCGGGGAACCCGTCACGGACCAAGCACGGCGGCAGGCCATCGAGCAGGCGCTCATCACTGCCTGCCGGCCAGCGCGCTGACCACCTGGACCACCTCGTCCGCCGGACTGACGACGACGACGTCGCCGTGCCCGCGCCGGCGGATGTCCGCGGCGAAGACGGCGTCGACCACAGGCCGGGTGGCGCGGTCGGTCACGACGCCGTCAACCGGCCCCAGCCGCTGCTCGACGTAGGGAGCGACCCGCTCCCAGACCCCGGGGTCGCCCGGATCGGCTCGAAAATTCGTGTGCGCCGACACGGCGGTCAGCTCGACTGCCACGAAAGCCACGAAGGCGCCGGCGTCGACCAAGGCCGCGGCGACGTCGACCAGACCTTGCTCGCCACCCGCGACGACATAGACGCGCCCCAGCAGTCGACTCCCCGTCACAGGTGCGGAGTCTGCACGACCCGTCATACGGTGCTGACGTCATCCCTGACCCGGAGGTTCGTCGATGCCCCCGACACCGCAGTTCCGCAACGTGCTGGACGGCTTGCAGCGCCATCTCGCCGAGCACCCGGACGCGGTGGCACTGCGGTCGAAACGCCCTGATCCCACCGGTCTGGTCGACGATCAGGTGTGGACCTGGCGCGACTGGGCCGATCGCGCCGCGCGGTTCGCGGGCGGGCTGCGGCAGCTCGGCGTGGGCCGGGGTGACCGCGTCGCGCTGATGCTGCGCAACCGGCTGGAGTTCCACGTGGCCGACCTCGGCGCGTTGCTCGTCGGGGCGACCCCGATCTCGATCTACAACTCGTCGTCGCCGGAGCAGATCGGCTACCTCATCTCGCACTGCGAGGCCGTCGTCGCGGTGACGGAGGACGGCGACTTCGCCGAGCGACTGCTCGCGGCCGAGACACCGACGCTGCGATCCGTCGTGGTCGTCGGTGCCGCGCCGCCGGGGACGCTCCGCTATGACGACGTGGCCGCGGGCGAAGCGGTGGACATCGGTGCGGCAGCGGACAACACGGATCCGACGCAGCTGCTCACCGTCATCTACACCTCGGGTACGACCGGCCCGCCCAAAGGCGTGATGTTGGACCACACCAACGTGCTGGCGGCGTACGAAGGACTCGTGCACTTCATGCACGACGACGCGAGCGGTGACCGAGTTGTGTCCTATCTGCCGATGGCCCACATCGCCGAACGCAACGTCGGCTACTACAACCATCTGCTGTGGGGCGGCGAGGTGACGCCCTGCAGTGACATCGCGCAGCTCGGCGCCTACCTCGTCGCGGTCCGGCCGACAGTTCTGTTCGGTCCGCCGCGGGTGTGGGAAAAGCTCGCGGCCGGCATCCAGGCCGCGGTCGCTACGCGGCCGGCCGAGGACCAACAGCGGTTCGCCGAGGCGCTTGCCGTCGGGCGTCAGGTGCAGACGTTGCGCGCCCGGGGGGAGGCACTGCCGGATGACCTCGCCGAGACGTGGGCGTTCGTCGATGACGTCGCTTTCCGGCCGTTGCGCGCGACCGTCGGCCTCGACGCGTGCGCGATCGCGTTCAGCGGCGCGGCACCGATCCCGCCGGAGGTCATCGACTTCCTGCGTGACCTGGGCCTCGAGATGAGCGAGGTCTATGGCATGAGCGAGAACACCGGCGGCATGACATGGGAGCCGCACTTGGTGAAGGCGGGTCGGGTCGGGCGCGCCTTTCCCAACACCGAGGTCATCACCGCCGCGGACGGCGAGGTGCTCTGCCGCGGCGGCATCGTCTTCAAGGGCTATCTCAACGATCCCGAACGCACTCGCGAGGCACTCGACGATGACGGCTGGTTGCACACCGGCGACATCGGTGAGTTCGACGACGACGGTTTCCTGCGCATCGTCGACCGCAAGAAGGAGCTCATCATCACCGCGGGTGGCAAGAATGTGTCACCGGCCAACATCGAGGCTGCCGTCAAGACGATCCCGATCGTCGGGCAGGCGATGGCCGTCGGCGACAACCAGCCCTATCTGGTGGCGTTGCTGACCGTTGATCCCGATGCGGCGGCCGTGCGGTTCCCGTCGCGTTCACTCGCCGACGTCGCCGCCGACGCGGCAGTGCTGGCCGAGCTCGCCGGCGACGTGGCCGACGTCAACGAGCGACTGTCGAAGGTCGAGCACGTGCGCCGTTTCGTGCTGCTAGGGGAGGAGTGGCTGCCGGACACCGACGTGCTCACGCCGACCATGAAGCTCAAGCGCCGCGGCGTCCTCGCCCGCTATGCCGACGTGATCGAGCAGATGTACGCCGGCGGTGGCGTCGAGGTCGAAGCAGCCCGTCTCGTCACCACCTAGCCACTTCGGAGACTTCCCGACCACGACACGCCGACAAAAGTCCGTGATCATGGTCGGGACGACTCCGAAGTCGGGGTGTGCGGTACGCCGGCGGCCCGCCGTAGGCTGACCGCAAATGTTCGAGACTCTCTCTGACCGGCTCGAGTCGGTCTTCACGTCCCTGCGCGGCAAGGGCCGGCTCTCCGAGGCCGACATCGACGCGACCGCGCGCGAGATCCGCATCGCGCTGCTCGAGGCCGACGTCGCCCTGCCCGTCGTCCGCGAGTTCATCGCCGCGATCAAGACCCGGGCGGCCGGCGCGGAGGTCTCGCAGGCGCTCAACCCGGCCCAGCAGGTCATCAAGATCGTCAACGAGGAGCTCGTGACGATCCTGGGTGGCGAGGCCCGTCCGCTGCACCTCGCCAAGATGCCGCCGACCGTGGTGCTCCTGGCCGGTCTGCAGGGCACCGGCAAGACGACGCTCGCCGGCAAGCTCGGTCGCTGGCTCAAGGAGCAGCGACACGTGCCGTTGCTGGTCGCCTCCGACCTGCAACGCCCCAACGCCGTGCAGCAGCTGCAGGTCGTCGGCGGCCAGGCGGGCGTCGACGTGTTCGCCCCCGAGCCCGGCAACGGCATCGGCGATCCGGTCGCTGTCGCGCGTGCCGGTGTGGAGCACGCCCGGCGTATGGGTCACGACGTCGTGGTCGTCGACACCGCGGGCCGCCTCGGCATCGACGCCGACCTGATGGCTCAGGCGGCGGCCATCCGCGACGCCGTGCAGCCGGACGAGACGTTGTTCGTGGTCGACGCCATGGTCGGCCAGGACGCGGTCAACACCGCTGAGGCGTTCCGCGACGGCGTCGGATTCACCGGTGTCGTCCTCACCAAGCTCGATGGCGACGCTCGTGGCGGTGCGGCGCTGTCGGTGGCCAAGATCACCGGCTGCCCCATCATGTTCGCGTCGACCGGCGAGAAGCTCGACGACTTCGACGTCTTCCACCCCGAGCGGATGGCTTCCCGGATCCTCGGCATGGGTGACGTGCTCACCCTGATCGAGCAGGCGGAGAAGACGTTCGAGGCCGACGAGACGGCCCGGATGGCCGAGAAGATGCTCGGGCCGGGCGAGCTGACCCTCGAGGACTTTCTCGAGCAGATGATGATGGTCCGACGGATGGGGCCGATCGGCAACATCCTCGGGATGCTGCCGGGCATGGGCCAGATCAAGGAGCAGATCAGCCAGATCGACGACCGCGACCTCGACCGCATCGCCGCGATCATCCGCTCGATGACCCCGAGTGAACGGCAGGACCCGAAGGTCCTCAACGGCTCGCGGCGACTGCGCATCGCTCGCGGCTCAGGCGTCACCGTGACCGAGGTCAACAGCCTCGTCGACCGCTTCTTCGAGGCTCGCAAGATGATGAAACAGATGACCAACAGCATGCCGGGCATGCGGCGCGCCGCGAAGCGCGCGGGCAAGAAGGGCAAGAAGGGCAAGGGCGGCAAAGCCGGCGGTCGTCCGACCGGGGCGCCGCGGATGCCCGGCGCGCTGCCGGCCGGCGCCGGCGGGCTGCCGGCGGGCTTCGACCCGTCCTCGCTGAGGCTGCCGCCGGGGATGAAGCTGCCGCCCGGCCTCAACCCCGACCTGTCCAACCTCAGGCTGCCCGAGTCCGCGCCGCCGCCCGACGCTTGACCAAACGCGTCACGCCCAACCGTGAAGGCGGGCCCGCGCGCGGCCGATCTTCTCCTCGTGGGCAGATGCGGGTCATGCGGTGCCGCCGTGAGCGCTGACGCGCCGTGGTGCAGCCAGTGCTTCGTCCCGGTCGCCCGCGAGAGATCCACGGGCGAGCGGTCAGTGATGGATCCGCCGAGCCCGCCAGCCGCATCGACCTCGTCGCCGCCTCCCGCCGTGGTTCACAGTCGCTGGCGTGCGTCGCAGACGTCGTTCGGGCCGGTCGGACGCCTCATCGCGACCGTGCTGCTCCTGCTGCCGATGGTCTTCTTCTGGAAGACGCAGACGTTCGGCTGGCCGGGGCTGGTGATCTGGGGCGGATTCCTGCTGCCGTGGGGGCTGCGTGACGTCTGGCGGCGAAGCCGGGTCCGCTCGTCGTGACACGAGGCGCCCGGACTCTGGCAGAATGGCCCGGAGCACCCGGCGTACGACGGCCCCTCTCACCGGCGTAGGTCGCGTCCCCCGAGCAGCCGGCACCGCACCCCACGCGGACCACCGGCCGCCCATCCCGCACGTAGACCTGGAGATCGCACCCTCGTGGCCACCAAGATCCGACTCATGCGCCTGGGCAAGATCCGCGCGCCGTACTACCGCATCGTCGTCGCCGACTCGCGCACCAAGCGGGACGGCCGCGTCATCGAGACCATCGGCAAGTACCACCCCAAGGAGGACCCCTCGTTCATCGAGGTCGACTCCGGGCGAGCGCTCTACTGGCTCGGTGTCGGCGCCCAGCCGACCGAGCCCGTCGCGGCCATCCTCAAGATCACCGGCGACTGGCAGAAGTTCAAGGGTCTGCCTGCTCCCGAGCACGGTCTGAAGACCGCGGCCGCCAAGCCGGACCGCAAGGCGATCTTCGAGGCGGCCGCCAAGGAGACCCACGAGGAGGCTCCGGCGAAGCCGGCCAAGAAGGCCGCGGCCAAGAAGACGGTTGCTGCCGAGGCGCCGGCTGCCGAGGAAGCGCCTCCTGCCGAGGCGCCGGCTGCGGAGGAAGCGCCTGCTGCTGCTGAGGCTCCCGCTGCCGAGGAGACACCGGCTGCTGCTGCGGACGAGGCTCCCGAGGCCCCGGCCGCCGCGGCTGACGAGACCACCGAGAGCTGATGCTCGAAGACGCGTTGGACCATCTCGTCCGCGGCATCGTCGATCACCCGGACGACGTCCAGGTCGATCTGCGGACCCTGCGCCGGGGACAGGTCCTCGAGGTGCGCGTGCACCCGGACGACCTGGGCAAGGTCATCGGGCGAGCCGGGCGCACCGCCAAGGCACTGCGCACGGTCATGTCCGCGCTGGGCGGACGCGGCATCCGGGTCGACCTCGTCGACGTCGACGAGGTGCGCTGAGCAGCTCGACCTACGGTCGGGGGGACGAGGGCGGTTCGGTGCAGCTGGTCGTCGGGCGCATCGCCCGGGCCCACGGCATCGCCGGCGAGGTGTCGGTCGATGTCCGCACCGACTCGCCCGCGCTGCGTTTCGCCGACGGTGTCAGCCTCGACACCGAGCCCGCCGAGCGCGGGCCGCTCACCATCATCCGCAGTCGCTGGCATTCCGGCCGCCTCCTTGTCGCCTTCGAGTCGGTGAGCGACCGCACGTCGGCCGAGGCGCTGCGCGGGACGTTCCTCGTGGTCGACTCCTCGTCCAGTCCACCGGTCGCCGACGACGAGTGGTGGGACCACGATCTGGCCGGGCTCGACGTCGTCAGCGTCAGCGGTGCGGCCGTGGGTGTCGTCACGGACGTGCTGCACCCGCCCGGTTCGGACCTGCTCGCCGTCCGCCGACCGGACGGCACCGAAGCGCTCGTCCCCTTCGTCCGTTCGATCGTGCCGACGGTGGATCTCGCTGCGCGCCGCATCGTCGTCGAACTGCCCGACGGGTTGCTCGACCTGTGAACGCGTCGGCGCCGACCACCCCTATGCGGATCGACATCGTCAGCATCTTCCCCGACTACTTCGATGTGCTCGACGTGTCGCTGCTGGGCAAGGCGCGTGCTCGTGGCCTGCTCGACATCCACGTCCACGACCTGCGCGACTGGACCGACGACGTCCATCGCACGGTCGACGACTCGCCCTACGGTGGCGGACCCGGCATGGTCATGCGGCCCGAGCCATGGGGCCGGGCGCTGGACGCGCTCGTCCCCGCGGGTGTCGACGCTCCTCGGCTGGTCGTGCCGACCCCGTCCGGCCGCCGCTTCACGCAGGCTGACGCCGAGACGTGGGTCGCGGAGCCCTGGCTCGTGTTCGCCCCGGCGCGCTACGAGGGCATGGACGCCCGGGTGGCCGAGGATGCTCGTCGGCGGATGCGTGTCGACGAGGTCTCGATCGGGGACTACGTGCTCGCCGGCGGTGAGGCGGCGGTGCTGGTGATCATCGAAGCGGTGGCTCGGCTGCTGCCCGGATTCATGGGCAACTCCGACAGTCCGGTCGACGAGTCGTTCGCCACCGGCCTGCTGG
>JAVEEH010000354.1 GCA_030840545.1 Frankiaceae bacterium
GGCCGGCCCCATCGATCAGGGCCAGCTCGGCGTGCGGCAGGTGTTCGGCGAGGCGTTCGCCGACGGCGACTCCGGTCAGCGCATCGCGTTCGCCGAGGACGATCAACGTGCGCGCGGTGATCGAGGCGAGGGACGCCCGCGCAGCGGCCGGGTCGTAGTCCGGTCCGGGCGGGAAGCCCGCGTTGGCGCGCAGTGACATCTGGTCGTCGGCGGAGGCGGCATGTGCCTGCGTGGTCGGGTCCCATCGGCCGTACCAGAAGGGTCGCGTCTCGCGCTCGAGCTCGCTGCGGAACCGCGGGTTCGCCGACTCCATCGCAGCTACGGCGTCCGACGCGTCGGCGTACCACGGCTCGTCCGCGCGTCCTGCCCGGATCGCGTCGAGGTCGTCGGCCGACCAGCCGAACGGACGACCGGAGGGGGTGACGAGCACCAGCCGGTCGACCCGCTCCGGGTGGCGCGCGGCGTAGGTCAGCACCACCGGGCAGCCGGCCGAGTGACCGAGCACGTCCACCCGGTCGAGGCCGAACGCGGCGCGGACGTCCTCGATGTCGTCGGCGAGCCGCGGGAACTGCAGCGACGAACGATCGTCCGGGAGATCCGACTCACCTGTCCCCCGGTTGTCGAGCAACAGCAACGATCGGACGGCGTCCAGCCCGCCGAGATCCTCGAGGTACGCCGACGCGCGGCCCGGTCCACCGGGGACGCAGAGCAGGGGCGCGCCCGCACCGCGCTCGTGCACGGCGAGTGTTGTGCCGTCGCGGGCGTTGAGCCGTCTCACTGCTCGGTGAGGTCGACCGTGCGGGCGGAGGTTGCGCCGACGTTCTCGGCGATCTCCGCCAGCGCCGCCGAAGGGATGGCGGAGTCGACGGTCAGGACCATGAGTGCCTCGCCACCGGCGGTGCGGCGGCTGACCTGCATGCCGGCGATGTTGACGCCGGCGTCGCCCAGCACCCGGCCGACGATGCCGACGACACCCGGCCGGTCGTCGTAGCGGAGGAACGCCATGTGCGCCACCGGCAGCACGTCGACGTCAAAGCCGTCGACCTCGGTCAGCTTCTCCACGTGCCGAGGCCCGGAGAGCGTGCCGCTCACCGAGACCTGCTCACCGGTGGCGAGCGTCCCGCGCAGGGTGACGAGGTTGCGATAGTCGGGACTGTCGGGCGAGGTCATGAGACCGAGCTCGATGCCGCGTTCGGCGGCGTGCAGCGGCGCGTTGACGAACGTGACCGGCTCTTCCACGACGTCGGCGAAGACACCCTTGAGGGCGGACAGCTGCAGCACCGAGACGTCGTAGGCCGCGATCTCACCGCGCACCTCGACCGTGAGCTGGCTGGCCACTCCGCCGGCGAGAGCGGTGAAAACCCGGCCGAGCTTGTCTGCGAGCGGAAGGCCGGGGCGCACCTCCTCGGCCACCACGCCACCGGCCTGCACGTTGACGGCGTCGGGCACGAACTCTCCCTGCAGAGCCAGCCGGACACTGCGCGCGACCGCGAGCCCGGCCTTGTCCTGCGCCTCGGCGGTGGACGCACCCAGGTGTGGCGTCGCGACGACGTTGTCGAAAGCGAACAGCGGCGAATCGGTGCACGGTTCGGTGGCGTAGACGTCCACCCCGGCTCCGCCGACCCGGCCCTCCTTCAGCGCCTGCGCGAGCGCGTGCTCGTCGAGCAGGCCGCCACGAGCGGCGTTGACGATGATGACGCCCGGCTTGCACAGCGCGAGCTCGCGTTCACCGATGAGCCCGACCGTCTCGGGGGTCTTCGGCAGGTGGATCGAGATGAAGTCGCTCTCGCGCAAGAGCTCGTCGAGCGGCACCAGCCGCACACCGATCTGCGCCGCCCGCGCGGCCGGGACGTAGGGGTCGTAGGCCAGCAGGCGCACCCCGAAGGCACTCATGCGCTGCGCGACCAGCACGCCGATGCGGCCGAGCCCGACCACGCCCATCGTCTTGTCGGTCACCTCGACGCCGGTGAAGCGGCTGCGCTTCCACTCGCCGCTCTTGAGACTTGCGGTCGCCTGCGGCACCCGGCGGGCGACCGCAAGCAGCAGTGCCACGGCGTGTTCGGCCGCGGAGACGATGTTGGAGGTGGGCGCGTTGACCACGAGCACACCTCGTGCGGTCGCGGCCGGCACGTCGACGTTGTCGAGCCCGACACCGGCCCGCGCGACGACCTTCAGCCGGTCGGCGGCGGCGAGGGCCTCGGCGTCGATGTGGGTCGCGCTGCGCACGATGACGGCGTCGACGCCGGCGAGTGCCGGCAGCAGCGCACCCCGGTCGGCACCGTCGACCGTGCGGACCTCGAACTCGGTCGACAGCACCTCGAGCGCGCTCGGGGCGAGCTCCTCGGCGACGAGGACAACAGGACGCGGCATGCGCGACAGACTATCGGCGGCGCCGGATCCGGCGGTCGGAGACGACGATGGACAGGACGAGCCAGGCGCCCCCGAGCGCGGCCAGCAGGAAGAAGATGAACGCGACCGCCGGATAGCCGGCGATGCGGCTGCTGGTCTGCACCCGGGACAGCAGCGCCGCGCCGACGATCAGAGCGGCCAGCACGAGACCGATGGCCACCCGGTTGGCCATCCGATGCAGGCCCTGCAGGAACGCGGTCTGGTCGAACGCGTTGACCTTCAGCTCGAAGCGTCCGTTGGAGATCGCGTCCATCGCCCGGTTGACCCGGCCCGGCAGCTGTTCGGCGAAGTCGCGGGCCTCCATCGCAGCGTTGAGCACACCGGACAGCGATGGCGTCATGCCACTGCGAGCCAGGTTCATCGCCTGCTCCTGCAGGATCTCGACCGGCGCGATCTGCGGATCGAGGATCCGCGCGACCATGTCGAGGTTGAGCAGCGCCTTGCCCACCATCGACAGCTCGGGCGGCGGTCGCAGCCCGGCCGCTCCGCACGCGCGGGTCAGGTCAAGCACCAGCCGGCCGGGGTCGAGCTGGTCGACCGTGCTGGCTGCACTGCGCTCGACCATCTCGGCGACCTCGGCGCTGAACCGCCGCTGGTCACAGTCCGCCATCGGCTCGGACATGTCCGCCGCGATCCGGGCGACCTCCTCACCGCGGCGTTCACCGAGTGCGAGCAGCAAGCGGACGAGCCGTTCACGCAGCTCGGGAGTGACCCGGGCGACCATCCCCACGTCGATCAACCCGAGTCGACCGTCCGGCGTCAGCAGCACGTTGCCCGGATGCGGGTCGGCATGGAAGAAGCCGTGCACCAGGATCTGGTCGAGGTAGGCCTGGAGGAGCTCGCGCGCCAGCATGCTGCCGTCGATGTCGAGGCGGGCCAGGCCGGAGAGCTCGGTGACCTTCTTGCCCGGCACCCGATCCATGGTCAGCACGCGACTGGTGGTGAAGTCGTCGTACGGCGCGGGCACCAGCAGATGCGGCTGCGGGGCGACGATCTCACCGAGGCGGACGAGGTTGGCCGCCTCCTTGCGATAGTCGAGCTCGTCGATCAACGACCGGCGGAACTGCGCGAGCAGATCGGTGACCGCCAGCAAGCGGCCCTGCTCGGTGTGCAGCTCGACGCGCTCGGCGACGTTCTCCAGGACCTCGAGGTCGTCGAAGACCTGGCGGCGGATGCCGGGTCGCTGCACCTTGACGACAACGTCACGGCCGCCGCGAAGCACCGCCGCGTGGACTTGACCGAGGGAGGCAGCGGCGAGCGGCTGCTCGTCAAAGTGCTCGAACACCCTCGACAGCCGGACGCCGAGCTCCTCCTCGATGGTCGTCCGGACAATGTCGACCGGAAAAGGGTCGATCGAGTCCTGTAGCCGGGCGAGGGAGTCGAGGTAGGGCTGGGGCAGCAGGTCGGCGCGGGTGGACAGCAGCTGGCCGAGCTTGATGAAGGTGGGT
>JAVEEH010000011.1 GCA_030840545.1 Frankiaceae bacterium
GTGCTCGTCCGGCCGACGGGGGCCGAGTCGGCGCCCTACTGGCTCGTGTCGACCCGCCATGCCGACCAGCTGGTCGGCGTGCTGGCGCGGGCCGGAGCGGTCACGCCCTGAGCGCGACCGTCAACGCGGGCGCGAGGTCACCGGGCCCGGCGACCACCACATCGGCCAGCCCCAGCCAGGCGGCGAGACCACGCAGCTCGGCGGCGAGTGCCGACGCCGTGTGCGCCGGGGCAGCGGGCTCGGCGAAGGCCGCCTGCACCTTCAGCACGCCCGCCTGACGGTCGCTCTTGAGGTCAACCCGGGCGACCAGTGCGTCGCCGAGCAGGAACGGCAGCACGTAGTAGCCGTGCACGCGCCGCGGCGCCGGGACATAGATCTCCACCCGGTAGCGAAAGCCGAACAGCCGCTCGGTGCGGTCCCGCTCCCAGATCAACGGGTCGAACGGGACCAGCAACGCCCGCGCCTCGACCCGACGCGGAATCGGTGCGCCGGGCAGCGCGTAGGCCGGGTTGCGCCAGCCCTGGACGGCGACCTGCTCCAACTGCCCCTCCTCCACCAGCTCCGCCAGCCGGGGCCGCGCCAGCGGGGTGCGGATCCGGAAGTAGTCCGCGAGGTCACCGGCCGTGCCGACACCGCAGGACTGCGCGGCCAGGAGCAGGAGTTGGCGGTGCGCCTCCTCCTCGGTCGGGGTCGGCAGGTCGAGCACGGCGCGCGGGATGACCCGCTCGGGCAGGTCGTAGACCCGCTCGAAGTTGCGCCGCTCCCGCGTCGTCACCCGGCCGGTCCAGAACAGGAACTCGAGCGCGGTCTTGGCGTCGGTCCAGTTCCAGCCCCAGTCCTCGATGTTGCGCTCCTCCTCGACGGCCAGCTCCCCCGCCGTCAACGGTCCGTGGTCGCCCACGGCCGCAAGGACGTGCTCGACGTAGCCGGGACGCTCCCGCGCGAGGCGGGCCACCCGTCCCCACGTCTCGAACTTCTCCTCCGCCCGCTTCATCCGCCAGCGCAGCAACGGGTGCAGCGCGACCGGCACCAACGACGCCTCGTGTCCCCAGTACTCGAACAGCTCCCGGTCGCGGTAGGCCATCCGGTCGAGCGCGGCGGGCTCGTAGGCGCCCAGCCGGGACCAGCCGGGCAGGTAGTGCGCCCGCATGAGCACGTTGACGCTGTCGATCTGGATGAGCTGCGTGTGTCGCAGCACCCGGCGCAGCTGCCGACGATCCGCCGGGACCGTCGGTCGTGGCCGCTGAAACCCCTGCGCGGCGAGGGCGAGCCGCCGAGCCTGTGCCACCGACATGGACTGCACGGCGGGCATCCTGTCAGCGGTGGCGGGGCTGGGTCGTGCTCAACCGGCGCGATCGGCCGGGGCAGCGGACGGGGAAGGCACCCGACACGGTTGCGGGGCACCGTCGCAGCACGGCTCGATGTAGCGGCAGGTCGGGCAGCGGTTGTGCGCCTGTTCGGCGTACATCTGGGTCCCGCACGCGGGACAGGGCAGGTCGAGAGCCATGGCCCGCATGCTCCGCCGGGGCAGGCGGGTGCGCGCGGTGCGACACGCGGGTAGAGACTGCGACACGACCCGGCGACCAGTGAGGACGCGATGTCCAGCAAGAAGTCCGACCCGTCGGACCAGACCGGCAAGACCGGCTACAAGCTGTTGGCCCTCATCGCCTCGTTCGTCGGCGCGATGGCGGCGCGAAAGACCCTCTCCTTCGCCTGGAAGGCGGTCAGCGGCAAGGAGCCGCCGGCCAACCCGGAGCATCCGGCCGTCACGTGGCCCGAGGCGGTCAGCTGGGCAGTGGTCTCCGGCGCCACCGTCGGCCTGGCCCGCCTCGCCGCCCAGAAGAAGGTCGCCGCTTCCTGGCATCGGTCGACCGGATCGCTGCCGCCCGGCCTGGAGGAGACGGCCGCCTGACGGCGGCCCCGACACGCCGTAGGCCGAATCGCGTTTACCGCGGGTAAGTCCGGCGTACCTTTCTGGTCGTGGCTCAACCTGCCCAGCCCACCCCGGTCGCGAGCGCCAGACGCCTGGCGGCGATCCCGAACCTCGACGCGCTGTTCAGCGCGCGGGTCCGGCAGGGCGTCGGCGCCGCGCTCGGCGATGTGCGGGGCCGGGTCGTGTTCGCCGCACCCCCGGTCGGCAGCTGGACCGTCCATCTCGACAACGGCCGGGTCCGGCTCACCCGCGGCGGCGGGAGCCATCCTGACGCCACCGTCACGGCCGAGCCGGCGACGCTCGCCGCGGTGCTGGAGGGGCGCATCAGCGGTGTCGAGGCGTTCCTGAGCCACGGGCTGACGGTGCGCGGCAACCTGGCCCTCGCGCTGCAGATGGACAGCGCGTTCGACGTGGGAGTTCGGCCACCGACCCATCCGGTGGCGCGGGTGCGCACGGTGCTCGGCGTCCGCACGGCCTATCTCGAGGCCGGCGCCCGGGACGCGCCGCCGGTTGTCCTGCTGCACGGCCTCGGCGCGACCAACGCGTCGATGCTGCCGCTCATCGTCGACCTCGCCCGCGACCATCGCGTGCTGGCACCCGACTTCCCCGGTTTCGGGGCGTCGGCGGCTCCCCGCTGGCAATACCGGCCCGCTGACCTCGCCCGCTGGCTCGAGGCCTTCCAGACCGACCTCGACGCCAAGCCGGCCGCAGTTGTCGGCAACTCCCTGGGTGGGCGGGTCGCCATCGAGGCCGGTCTCCTCAACCCGGGGTCGATCACCCGGATGGTGCTGCTCTGCCCGTCGCCGGCGTTCCGGCGGATGCGTCAGTTCGTGCCGCTGGTCAAGCTGTTGCCACCGGATGCCGTCGTCGCCCGGCTCCCGCTGGGGCATCGGGCGATCGTCGCCGGCACCCGCAGCATGTTCGCCAAGCCCGACCGGCTGCCGCGGCAGTGGTACGACGCCGCTGCCGACGAGCACCAGCGGGTGATGCGCGACTACCGCCACCGTCGCGCGTTCTTCGCCAGCCTGCGCCAGATCTATCTGGAGGAGGCGTTCGGCGCGGACGGCTTCTGGGACCGGCTGCCCGCCATGACCGTTCCCGCGCTGTTCGTCTGGGGCGACCGCGACCGGCTGGTGCCGGCGTCGTTCGAGCGGCACGTCGTGGCGGCGGTGCCGAATGCGCAGTCGATGGTCCTCCCGGACTGCGGCCACGTGCCCCAGTTCGAGCACCCGGAGCAGACCGCCGGGCTGACCCGCGCGTTCATCGACGGCCTCAGCGTCCTCGCCTGACCGCCACCTCTCCCGACTTGTCAGACCCGCAGCACGCCAGGGCGTGCCCACCGGCTGACAAGTCGGGCTAGCGGTGAAGGTCGGCCGCGATCCGCTCCCCCAGTCGCCGGGTTTCGCGCTGGTTCAGCGCCGCGCCGGCCACGGCGCCGGCGAGGAACGGGATCACCGTGGTGATGTTGCGCCCCGCCCGGCGGATCAGTCGCTGCCGCAGCTCACGGCGGGCCGCCCCGCTGATCACCCCGGTCAACCCGGCACCGCCGGTCAACGGGTCGATGCCGCGACGGCGGGCCCACGCCCCGAGGTAGGCCGCGGCCCGGACCGTCGGGGTGCCGACCGGCGAGCGGCCATAGACCTCGTGCAGCTCGGCGATCAGCTTGAGCTCGACGGCGACCACGGCGAGGGTCTCGGCGGCCACCTGCACCGGTGCGGTCAACAACATCGGCGGCGCCGCCATCTCCACCGTCGACAACAACCCACCAGCCGCCCCGATGGCACCGGTCACCCGCGTCGCCGTCGCGATCAACGCCGTCGCCAGCTCGTCGTCGTCGAGCCCGCCGTGATGCGCGCGCAGGGTCGCTCGGTCACGGATCGGGATGTGCGGAGCGACGTCGATGACGACGTCGACCAGGCGGCGACCCTGCGCGGCCACCAGCACAGCGAGCCGCCCGACCAGGCCCGCACGGGTGCGGCGGTCGAGCGGCTCGTCGTCGGTCAGCCGGGCGACGACCTTGGTGAGGTCATCGCGGTCGCCGGCAGCGGTCATCGTCCGATCTTCGGAGGATCGATCAGCTACTGGGCGCACTCGCGGCAGATCATCTTCTTCTCGTTCGCCAACTGACTGCGGTGACGGACGAGGAAACAGCTGTTGCACGTGAACTCGTCGAGCTGCTTGGGCACTACACGGACCGTGAGCTCCTCGCCCGAGAGGTCCGCTCCGGGCAGCTCCAGCGACTCGGCAAGCTCGGCTTCGTCCACGTCGACGGCGCCGGCCTGCGCGTCGCGACGCGCCTTGAGCTCTTCCAGACTGTCTTCACCCAGCTCGTCGTCAGTGCGCGGCTGGTCATAATCGGTTGCCATCGGGTCCTGCCTTCCCTTTCCCGGTGCGGGTGGAACACGGCAACCGGGTCGGTTGTGCCCGCTTTCCGCGACAATTTCGCACCGCAGCGCCGCGCACCGTACCAGCGCCGACCTGAAGAACACCTGATCTGCCACGATGCGCGTCGGACCAATTGGAGGCACAGTGCCGATTTTTGCGCTCGGCGACCGCATCCCGTCCATCGATCCGTCCGCTTTTGTCCACCCGGACGCGGTGGTCATCGGCTCGGTGACGATAGGCCCGGAAGCGACCGTGTGGCCAGGCGCCGTGCTGCGTGGCGACTACGGGGAGATATTCGTCGGAGCCCGCACTTCGGTTCAGGACGGCACCGTCGTGCACGCGACAGACGAGCATCCGACCCGGATCGGGGCCGAGTGTGTGATCGGTCACATCGCCCATCTGGAGGGCTGCACGGTCGAGGACGGGTCGCTGGTCGGCTCGGGCTCGGTGATCCTGCATCGCGCCGTCATCCGCTCCGGCGCCCTCGTCGGGGCCGGCGCCGTGGTGCCGAACGACATGGAGGTGCCGTCCGGAGCGATGGCGCTCGGGGTGCCGGCAAAGATCCGCGAGGGTGCCGTGCCGGCGGGTGCCTTCACCGTCAACGTCGACACCTACGTCGCCAACGGCAAGCGGTATCGGCAGGATCTGCGCCGGCTGGACTAGCCGCGCTGCCACCCGGTTCCTGCCGGTCCGGCGGTGGTCGCGCAGTTCTCCGCGGGTAGGGGACTCCGCATGACGACCTTCGGCTATTTCCTGTCCAGCGAGGAGCATCCCGGCAGCGAGCTCGTGAAGGGCGCCGTCCTGGCCGAACGAGCCGGCTTCGAGGCGGCTTGGATCTCCGACCACTTCCATCCGTGGCTCGACGACCAGGGTGAGAGCCCGTTCGTCTGGTCGGTGCTCGGCGCCATCGCCCAGGCCACCGAGTCACTGCGGGTGACGACGGCGGTGACCGCACCTATCGTGCGGATCCATCCGGCGCTGATCGCCCAGGCCGCCGCCACCACCGCCGAGCTGTTCGGACAGATCGACGGCGGGCGCGGCCGGTTCGCACTCGGAGTCGGCACCGGCGAGGCGCTCAACGAACACATCCTCGGTGACCACTGGCCGATCCCCGAGGTGCGGCTGTCGATGCTGGAGGAGGCGGTCGCCTTGATCCGGGAGCTGTGGAACGGCGAGACCGTCGACCACGACGGGGAGCACTACGTCGTCGAGAACGCACGGCTCTACACCTTGCCGGAAACGCCTCCGGACATCCTCGTCTCGGCGTTCGGCCCGAAGGCAATCGAGGTCGCGGCCCGGATCGGCGACGGCTTCATCACCACCTCACCGGCCGGGGACGACATCGCGGCCTACCGCAGGCACGGCGGAGTGGGGCCCGCGCAGGGCGGCGTGAAGGTGTGCTGGCACGACGACGAGCAGCAGGCAGTCAAGATCGCGCACCAGACCTGGCGCAACTCGTTGCTCCCCGGTCAGCTGGCCCAGGACCTGCCGACGCCGACGCACTTCGACCAGGCGAGCGAGCTGGTGACCGAGGACATGATCGCGGCGAAGGTGCCATGCGGGCCGGACCCGGCCAAGCACGTGGCCGCGATCCGCGAGTACGTCAACGCGGGCTTCGACGAGGTCTATGTGTCGCAGATGGGCCCGGACCAGGAAGGCATGATCCGCTTCTACGAACGCGAGGTGCTGCCAGCCCTCCGGAAGTCGGGCTGACTAGCCGGCGATCATCTCGTCGACGTAGCACCAGCGCCAGTCCTCGCCAGGTTCGTAGGACTGCACGACGGGGTGGGCCGTCTGCCGGTAGTGAGCCGTCGCGTGCCGGTTGGGAGACGAGTCGCAGCACCCGATGTGCCCGCAGGAGGTGCACCGTCTCAGGTGCACCCACGGGCTGCCCATCTGCAGGCACTCTTCGCAGCCTTCGGTCTGGTAGGGAGCGACATCCTCGGCCTCGGTCAGATGCGGGCAGTTCTGAACGTTGGTCACCGGCGTAGCCCCTCCCAACCCCAGCGGGGTGTCGTCAGCCCGGCGGGCACCGTGGTGGCGTCATCCGGGTGGCCGTTGAACTCCTGGACGGCCCACTCCATGTAGGCGCGCAGAGCGCTTCGAAATTCCTGGTCGTCGGGGAGACCCGCGTCGCCGGCGGCTGCGACGAAGCACTCCACGAAGCGGCGACTGAGGTCGGACATGTCGCCGTTGCCGGCGTGCATGGCCACCAGGTCCGTCTGGTTGCCGCACGATCCGGAGTACGACTGTGGGCCACCGAGCACCTCCGCCCAGTAGGCCGCCAAGCGTTCGACATGCTCGGGATGCTGGCCGGCGTGGGAGAACGGGTGGCTGAGCTCCGGGTCGGCCAGACACCGGGCATGGTGGGCCCGTGCCAGCCTGAGGAGCGCGTCATCGCCCCCGGCGAAGTCGAACAGCGTCGGCCGCATGCCTGCACCCTGCCGGGCCTGCCGCCTTCGGGCAAGCCCGGCACCGACACGCTGCGGCGCCGCGTTGAGCCCGGCGTACGATTTACCGAACGCCGTTCGGTGCGGACGGTTGGAGGGGTGCAACGGTGGACTTTCGCGACACACCGGTCGAGGCGGAGTTCCGCGCGCAGCTGCGGCAGTGGCTCATCGACAACCTGCCGCCGGACTGGACCGAGCGAGCGCCGACCGTCGGACGCTTCGACGTCGAGGTCAGCAGGGCGTGGAGCAAGAAGCTCTACGACGCCGGCTACGTCGGGCTGACCTGGCCGAAGGAGTACGGCGGCGGCGGAGCCCCGCACACCTTCCAGGGCATCTACCTCGAGGAGACGGCCCGCGTCGGCGCGCCCGATCATCTCGGCGGGATCGGGCTCGGCATGGCCGGGCCGACGATCATCGCCTGGGGCAGCGACGAGCAGAAGAAGCGCTACCTGACCCCGCTGCTGTCCGGCGAGGAGGTCTGGTGCCAGGGCTTCAGCGAGCCCGGCAGCGGCTCGGACCTGGCCGGGGCGAAAACCAGAGCCGAGCTCGACGGCGACACCTGGATCGTCAACGGGCAGAAGGTCTGGTCGAGCTGGGCGCACATCGCCGACTGGTGCATCCTCGTCGTCCGCACCGACGCGGCGGCTGAGAAGCACCGCGGTCTGTCCTATCTGCTCGTGGACATGCACGCCCCCGGCGTGGAAGTCCGTCCGCTCAAGCAGATCACCGGTGACCCGGAGTTCAACGAGATCTTCTTCACCGACGTGCGCGTTCCGCGTGAGTCGATGCTCGGCGA
>JAVEEH010000031.1 GCA_030840545.1 Frankiaceae bacterium
CCGGTCGAGGTCTACGACACGTCGTACGCCGAAGAGGCCGGCATCAAGTCGGCGACATTCGTCGTACACGCTCCTTACGCCTACGGCACGCTCGCCGGCGAGCACGGCACCCACCGGCTGGTGCGAATCTCCCCGTTCGACAACCAGTCCCGGCGGCAGACGTCTTTCGCCGACGTGGACATCACCCCGGTCGTCGAGCAGACCGACCACATCGAGATCCCCGAGGACGAGATCCGCGTCGACGTCTACCGGTCGAGCGGGCCCGGCGGCCAGGGCGTCAACACGACCGACTCCGCCGTGCGCATCACCCACCTGCCCACCGGCATCGTCGTCACCTGCCAGAACGAGCGCAGCCAGATCCAGAACCGCGCGCGGGCGATGGAGGTGCTGCAGGCCAAGCTGCTCGAAGTACGCCGCCAGCAGGACGCCGACGAGATGGGTCGGCTCAAGGGGTCACGCAACACCGTGGGATTCGGCAGCGACGACATCATCCGTCACTACGTGCTGCACCCCTACCAGATGGTGAAGGACGCGCGCACCGAGGTCGAGGTCGGCAACACCGCCGCGGTGCTCGACGGCGACATCGACGCGTTCATCGAAGCCGAGATCCGCTGGCGGCGGCAGCAGTCCGGCTAGCCACCGGGTAGGGGTCGGCTTACCGACGCAGGGGCGATGGGAGACAAAAGCGCCCAAGACCCCCATTCCTCGAACGGCGGCATAAGCCTGATCATCCTTTCGGATGAACTTGCGGCGCATCGGGGCTGTTTCCGGGCCAACCCGTTGACCGCCGCCAGGCATGTGACGCACGGTGATCATCTTGCGCCCCGCCCACGGGCGCTTAGGGGTGAATCAGGATGTTCGGCCGTCGTCGTACGCAGAAGTCCGTGTCCAGGCGTGTCGCGAAGGTTGCCGCCGGCGGGCTGTTTGCCGCCTCTGCCATGTCGGCTCTCGTGGGCGTCGCCAACGCCGCCAGCTCGGCGCCCAGCAACAACAAGGTGACGATCTGCCACGCGACCAACTCCAACACGAACCAGTACGTGGAGATCACGGTGGACGAGTCCGCCGTGGACGGCCAGGGCAACAACGACCACACGCACCACACCGGCCCGATCTGGGACCCGACGCTCAAGGCGCAGCACATCAGCTGGGGCGACATCATCCCCGCCTACAACTTCGGTCCCGGTCACACCTACGGCGGCATGAACAACACCGGTCTGGGTGCGCTGATCCTCGCCAACGGCTGCAACGTCCCCGGCCCCGACCTGGGCATCGACAAGTCCGGCACGTCGTCCGGCCACGCCGGCGACCCGGTCACCTACTCGCTCGTCGTCACCAACAACGGCGGTTACACGTCCGGCACCACGACAGTCACGGACACGCTGCCGACCGGCCTCGACGCGGGCACGATGGTCAAGGCGAGCGGCGCCGGCACGTGGACCTGCCCCAACGCAGTGAGCACCTCACAGACGCCCTCGTGCAGCACGACGGACGTGCTCAACCCGGGCGACAGCACGACCTTCACCGTGACCTCAGCGATCGACGCCAACACCCAGCCCGGCACGCTGACCGACACCGGCACCGTCGCCACACCGGGCGACACCAACTCCTCCAACAACACCGACACGCAGGACACCGTGGTCCTCGCCGCGCGGGTCAACGCCCCGGACGTCGGCATCAACAAGACAGGCACGTCTTCGGCGTTCGTCGGTGATCCGGTCAGTTACACGCTGACGGTCACCGTGAGCAACGGCGCAAACGACGGCCCGACTGTAGGCACGACGACGGTCACCGACACCCTGCCCGTCGCGTTCAGCAACGGCGCCATGAGCCTGACAACCGGCACCGGCACGTGGAGCTGCTCGAACATGGTCTGCTCGACCACGGACATCCTCCAGCCCGGCTACACGGCGACGTTCACCGTCACCGCAACAGCGGGCGGCTCGGGCAGCCAGCGCAACAACGCACACGTCGGCACCCCTGGCGACTCGGACAGCTCGAACGACGACTCCCATCAGGACACCGTCGTCACCGCGCCAGGCAACCTGCAGCTGTCCGCGGCGTGCTCAGCCGCGACCGCGGGTGTCATCGACTGGACGATCACCAACCCGGCCAGCAACCCGACCGTCAACTCCATCGGCGTCACTCCCTCGGGTCCGGTCACGTCCGGTCCGGGCGCAACCACGCTGGCCGCCGGCGCAACGACGACATTCACCACGGCCGCTCCCGCTGCCTCGGAGAGCGTCGGCGGGACGACGACACCCGGTGGTGTCACCGTCGGCTCCAACGCGCTCGCCTTCCCGGGCAGCTGCACCAACCCGGGCCAGCCCGAGACGCCCGCGAGTGTTGCCTTCAGCAGCACCTGCACCGACATCCACGTGGTGTTCACGAGCGCCGATCAGCACTCGACCGTGTTCAGCGTCACCGAGCCGGACGGCACCACCGACACGGTCACCGGCTCGGACAGCCGTGACTACCCCGTCGACTCGACCCACCAGCACGTGTCGATGACGTTCGACAACTCGAGCGACTCCTACGACTGGACGGACCCGGGCAACTGCAGCACGCCGGGTCACGCGACCCCGAAGGTGTCGTCGAGCAAGGCGTGCAAGACCGGCATCTCGGTCGTGCTCAGCAACATGAACGGGACGGCCGACACCACGTTCACGGTCACGGCGCCCGACGGCTCGACCGAGCAGGTGCCGGTCCGCGCCGGCCAGGAGCGCAAGCGCAGCTACGCCGTGACGGAGGACAGCACCGCAGTCGTCACCGTCCAGGCGCCAGGCATCGCGAAGAAGACGGTCAGGTACCACAAGAACTGCGCGGCGGTGCTTGGTGAGAAGAAGACCAAGAAGCCACCGACGCCAGTCGTCAAGGGCGTCAAGGGCAGCCGTCTTCCGTTCACCGGCTTCGACGCAACGCGTGGCCTCGGCTACGCCGCCGCGATGTCCCTGCTCGGCCTCGTGCTGCTCGAGCTGGGTCGGGTCGGCCGGCGGCGCCGCACCACTCACTGATCCACGACTGGACGACGGGCGGCCGGGCTGAGATGCCCGGCCGTCGTCATCCGGATGAGCGCCGGGGATCAGCGGCGCACCGGTAGACTGGCTCCCTGTGATCCGGTTCCAGGGCGTGACGAAGCTCTATCCCACCAGCGCGCGCCCGGCCCTGGACGATGCCTCGGTCGACATCGAAAAGGGCGAGTTCGTCTTCCTCGTCGGCCAGTCCGGATCCGGCAAGTCCACCTTCCTGCGCCTCGTGCTCAAGGAGGAGAAGCCCACCCGCGGCCAGATCTGGGTCGCCGGCAAGGAGCTGTCCCGTCTTTCGCACTGGAAGGTGCCCGCGCTGCGCCGCCAGATCGGCACCGTGTTCCAGGACTTCCGGCTGCTGCCCAACAAGACGGTGAAGGAAAACGTCGCCTTCGCGCTCGAGGTGATCGGCAAGCCCCGGCACACCGTCGCCAAGGTGGTGCCCGAGGTGCTCGACCTGGTCGGCCTGGCCGGCAAGGAAGACCGGATGCCCGATGAGCTGTCCGGCGGCGAGCAGCAGCGGGTGGCGATCGCCCGGGCCTTCGTCAACCGGCCGATGATCCTGCTGGCCGACGAGCCCACCGGCAACCTCGACCCCTCCACCAGCGTCGGCATCATGCGGCTGCTCGACCGGATCAACCGCACCGGCACGACCGTGGTCATGGCGACCCACGACTCGCACATCGTCGACTCGATGCGCCGGCGGGTCATCGAGCTCGACCAGGGCCATGTGACCCGCGATCAGAGCCGCGGCGTCTACGGCTACGCCCGCTGAGAGGACATCGCTGTGCGCACCCGTTTCGTGCTGTCCGAGATGGCCATCGGCCTGCGCCGCAACCTCAGCATGACCATTGCCGTCGTCCTGACTGTCGCGATCTCGCTGGCGGGCCTCGGCGTCGCGTGGCTGATGCGCGAGCAGGTCAACACGATGAAGGACTTCTGGTACGGCAAGATCGAGGTGTCGGTCTTCCTGGACAAGGCCGTCACCCAGCCGGAACGTGATGCGATCCGACAGGAGCTCGTCCAGCTGCCGCAGGTGCAGAGCGTCTTCTATGAGTCCCAGCACCAGGCCTACCTGCGCTTCAAGGAGCAGTTCAAGCAGGAGAAGGCGCTGGTCGCCAACACCGACGAGTCCGCGCTGCCCGAGTCGTTCCGCGTCAAGCTGCACGACCCGAAGAAGTTCGCGATCGTGGCGAGCGCGGTTGCCCAGCTGCCCGGCGTCGATCAGGTCGCTGACGTCAACGGCGCACTCAAGAAAGTCTTCCGCTTCTTCGACGGCATCCAACGCGCTGCGCTCGTCGTCGCCGTCGTCGTCCTGATCGTTGCGATCCTGCTGATCTTCAACACCGTGCGGTTGGCCGCGTTCAGCAGACGCCGGGAGACCGGCATCATGCGACTGGTCGGTGCGTCCGACCTCTATATCCAAGGCCCGTTCGTGCTCGAGGGCGCCCTGGCCGGCCTGGTGGGGGCCGGGCTTGCACTGGGACTGCTGGCGCTGTTCAAGGTCGTCCTGATCGACCACGGGCTCAAGAGCGCCTTCGGTCAGAACATCACCCGTTACATCGGCTGGGACACGGTCCTGTGGACCTACCCCTGGCTCACGCTCACCGGGGTCGTGATCGCCGGCTTCATCTCCGCGGCCACGCTCCAGCGCTACCTGCGGGTCTGACACCCACCTATCCTGTCCAGGTGCTGTCCACTCGCCCGCTGAAGATCGCTGCCGCCGTGGTGGCCGCATTGACGGCGTACGGCGCGGGCGCAGCCACGGTCATGCTCAGCTCGCCCGCCCGCCCGGCCGGCACCCGGCAGAGCGTGCTCGACCAGGCGGAGCAGCGGATCGCTTCACAGGCTGCCCGCCCGGTGAGCGCGGCCCAGCTCGAGCGCGGCGCGGTCGAGGGCATGCTCAGCGCACTCGATGACCGATGGTCGGCCTACTACGCCCCGGACGACTTCGCCCGCTTCCAGCAGGTGCTCTCGGGCAGCTACACCGGCGTCGGCGTGTGGGTGCGTCGCGCGAGTGACGGCAGCCTGCGGGTGCTCACTGTGCAGCCGCATTCGCCGGCTGATCGCGCCGGTCTGCGCCCCGGCGACGTGCTCGTCAGTGTGGCCGGCCGGGTCGTCACCGGGCGTTCGGTTGCCGATGTCGTCAGCGACCTGCGCGGAGATGTCGGCACGACCGTAACCGTGCAGATCCGGCGTCACACCCAACAGCTCACCGCCCGGCTACGTCGCGCCGCGGTGGCCGACGACGACGTGGCTGCCTCGATGGTCAGTCCGACCATCGAACGACTGCGCATCACGGCGTTCACGCGCGGTGTCGGCCGCTGGGTGCGCGCGCAGGTCGCCAGGGCGCGCACGCGCAACCTCGACGGCATCGTGCTCGACCTGCGCGGTGACCCGGGCGGCCTGCTCGACGAGGCGGTGGAGACCGCATCGGCGTTCCTCGATGGCGGCCCGGTGGTCTCCTATGCGCAGCGCGGATCGACACCACGCGTGCTCGACGCTCTGGGTCATGGCGACACCGGCATCCCGCTCGTCGTGCTCGTGGACGGCGGCACGGCCAGCGCCGCCGAGATCGTCGCGGCCGCATTGCAGGATCGCGGCCGGGCGGTGCTGCTCGGCTCACGCACGTTCGGCAAAGGCAGCGTCCAGGCGCCGACGCAGCTCTCCGACGGTTCTGCGCTCGAGCTCACCGTCGGGCACTACCTGACGCCGGCCGGCCGCTCGCTCGACGGGGTCGGTGTCCAGCCGGACGTCGCCATCCCGGCAGGAAGTGGCGCCGGCGCATTCGAGCAGCGAGCCGTCGAGGTGCTGTCGGGGCTGACGGCCGATGCCGGCAGCAGCGGCCGCGGCTGACGGCCCCGCCTGATGCCTAAGGAGACGGGCCGCAAGCTCATCGCGCAGAACAAGAAGGCCCGGCACGACTACCACATCGAGGACGTCTACGAAGCCGGCCTGGTCCTGACCGGCACCGAGGTGAAGTCCCTGCGCGCCGGGCGAGCATCACTCGTCGACGCTTACGGCCGCATCAAGGACGGCGAGGTCTGGCTCGAGGGAGTGCACATTCCCGAATACGACCAGGCGTCGTGGACCAACCACGAGCCGCGCCGATCGCGCAAGCTGCTGCTGCATCGGGACGAGATCGCCAAGCTCATCGGCAAGACGAAGGAGAGCGGTCTCACGCTCGTGCCGCTGTCGCTGTATTTCAAAGACGGCAAGGCGAAGGTCGAGCTTGCTCTGGCGCGCGGCCGGCGGGCCTACGACAAACGACAGGTGATGGCGGCCCGCGACGCCGCGCGCGAGATCGACCGAGCCGTCGGCCGGCGGGCAAAAGGCAGGGTGTGAACGACAGCGACGTCCCCGGCTTCTGGTCCGCGCTCGGACTGCCCGGCATCGTCGACATGCACGTGCACTTCATGCCCGAGCGCGTGCTGGCGAAGGTGTGGGCCTACTTCGACGCAGCCGGTCCTCTCACCGGCCGCGCGTGGCCGATCCGCTATCGCTGGCCGGAGGCGGATCGGCTCGCCCATCTGCGCATGATGGGGGTGCGAGCGTTCCCGTCGCTGGTCTATGCGCACAAGCCGGGGATGGCGCAGTGGCTCAACGCGTGGGCGGCTGACTTCGCTCGTGACCAGCCCGACGTCGTACCGACCGCGACGTTCTTCCCGGAGCCCGGCGCGGCTGCCTACGTCGACGCGGCGTTGCGGGACGGCACGCGGATGTTCAAAGCGCATGTCCAGGTCGGTGGCTATGACCCGCGCGACCCACTGCTCGACGATGTGTGGGGCGTGCTCGCCGCGGCCGGCGCGCCGGTGGTCGTGCACGCGGGCAGCGGCCCGGCTCCAGGAGCGTTCACCGGCCCAGGACCCATGGGGGAGGTGTTGCGGCGGCACCCGACGCTGACCGCGGTCGTGGCGCACATGGGGATGCCGGAGTACGACGAGTTCCTCGGCTTCGCCGAAACCTACGACAACGTGCATGTCGACACGACGATGTGCTTCACCGACACGTTCGGCAGCCAGGCGGCCCTGGGTCGGTCGCTCGCGCCGCGGCTCGCCGCGCTGCAGGACAAGGTGGTGCTCGGCGCTGACTTCCCGAACATCCCGCACCCCTACGCACACCAGCTCGAGGTGCTCGACCGGCTCGACCTCGGCGACGACTGGCTGCGGGCGGTCTGCTGGCACAACGGCGCGCGGTTGCTGGGTGTGCCTACACCTGCGTGACGGCTCCGGTCGTCTTGTCGAGCATCAGCGAGCCGTTCTGGAAGTCGCACCGGTCGTGGTCGGCGTCGACGGCGTAGACGTCGGAGACGGGGAACCCGTAGGTGCCGTCCTCCCGGCTCTGGCTTGCCCAGTAGTCGAAGATCGGCCCCCAGACCGCGTGAATGCCGAGCGCGGGGTTCGCCGTCACCGTCCCGTACTCGAACTCCTGGTGCTCGCCGGCTGTGCCTGCCAGCAGGTCGGTCGTCACCCGGCCGAGCGGCCCGCGGTGCCGGTCGTAGTGGTCCCAGAGGAGCAGCACGGGTTCGGGAACGGGGTGGGTGCCCAACACCGGATGGCTGTAGATCGCCCCGTGCTCGAAGTCGCTGAACTGCAGCCGCGTCCCCTCGATCGTCCGGGTGTCGGTGACCGGCAGCCCGAACGGCCCGCCGGCGCGGCCCAGCTCCTCCCACTTCCGGTAGACGGGTCCCAGGATCATGTGCGCGCCGGTGCGCGGTGCGGCGTAGATCGCG
>JAVEEH010000040.1 GCA_030840545.1 Frankiaceae bacterium
CGATCACCGTGACCGTCAGCACCAACCAGGGCTTCACCCTGCAGGCGGACAACACCGCCAACAGCGGCAAGAAGTGGTGCTACGACAGCACCGGCGTCGCTGGCACGGGCGTCTACTCCTGCTGACAACTCGACTGATGGAGAGGCCCGCAACCGCTCGGTTGCGGGCCTCTCCGATTTCTGCGTTCAGGAAGGGCGCAATCGCGGCCGATACATCGATGGACTGTGCCGGGAGGGAGCCCCAGTGACTGCACGAATGCGAGCGCGCATGGAGTCCGAGCAGGCCTTCACGCTCATCGAGCTGCTGGTGGTCATCATCATCATTGGCATCCTGGCCGCGATCGCGATCCCGGTGTTTCTCAACCAGCGGGTCAAGGGATACGACGCGGCGTCGAAGAGCGACCTTCGCGGCTTGGCGCACAGCGAAGAGATCTTGCTGAATGACGCCGACGCCTACGGCACGATCGCGGACATTCTCGCGGACGGTGTCGATCTCAAGGCGTCCAAGGACGTGACGCTCACCGTCGTGTTCTACAACGGCGTCTCGTCGTACTGCCTGTCGGCCAAGAACGGCGGGTCGGCCACGACCTGGTGGTACGACAGCGCCGGCGGGGGACTGCAGCCCAAGGGAACCGCCGCCTGTCCCGTCACAACCAGCGGCACGGCCGGCGGCACGCTGAGCGGCTGAACCCGCCTCGGTCAGCCTGTCGGCAGACGCCAGGACCACCCGTCTGTCTCAACGTTCACTAGCGCGACCGGCTCAAGCCCCCCAGGGACTCGTGCCGATAAGGAGTCCGTGTTGGCCCACCTTCGACGTCGCCTGCCCTCGGACGAGGGGTTCACCCTGGTCGAGACGATCGTGGCGCTGCTCGTTGCGGCGCTGATGTTCAGCGCGCTAGCGGCCACGCTCGTCCAGACCGCTCGCGCCTCGCTGGCCGCTCGCCAGAACCAGCAGTCGGTGGATCTCGCCAACGACAGCGTCGAGACCGTCCGCAACCTCAGCTTCGCGGCGATCGCGATGGATCCGACGGGTGCCGACCTGACCGGCGACACCCGGATCAGCAAGGTCGGGTCGACCTACTACTTCGACCCGGACGGCACCGGCACCTACAAGGAGCCCATCTACCAGGTCACGGGGGCGGCTGTTGTCCCGCACGTGAAGACGACGGTCCACAACGGGACGAGCTACACCGTCAAGACCTACGTGACGACACCGACGGACAGCCTGGTGAATGCCAACGGCGACCGCCGGGTGACCGTGGTCGTCGACTGGACGACAGGTGGCACGACCCGCTCGCGACTGTCATCCACCATCGTCGCCGACACCCGCCGGGGCCTGCCGCTGCCGAAATACACCTGGACGGCTGCCGTGACCAAGGCGGTGTCCCGAGGCGGCCGCCTCGATCTGCCGGCCACGCTCGTCAACAAGGGTGCCCGGGACAGCTGGGACGTGGCGGCCTCCGTGAAGACGGCCGGCGGTGCCACTCTGCCGTGGACGTTCACGTGGTACCTCGATGGGAACGGCGACGGCGTCTGGGAGACCACCGACACCCTGCTGGGCCAGTCCGGCGGCACCTACAACACCGGGATGCTTGCCACCGACCAGGTGCTGAAGGTCATCGCAGTCGCCTATATCTCCGCGACCGAGACGCTGGGCACGGACACGGCGACATTGGCGGCGACCTCGAAGTCGCAGCCGACCGCCACGCAGCAGCCGGCCCTCGCGGACAGCGTCACTGTGAACGCCCCGACCTGTGCCGTGGCCGGCTGCCAGTACAAGCAGCTCTACTTCCACAACTGGGCCGACGTGAGCAATGTGCCGCTCGCTGACAGCGCCACCCCGAGTGGCGCCAGCGTCAACCAGATGAACGCTACGGCGCCCACCGGCACCACGCTGTTCAACTACGACACCGACCGCGACACCGTCGCCGGCCGCTCCCTCGATGTCGGCGGGACCGGATACGGCGACCTGACCGTGAGCAAGTCGGCGTACTGGCGCTACGGAGTCGCGACGAACACCACCTTCGCCGGCACCGCCTATGTGTCGTTGTTCGGCGTTCTTCGCTCGCTTGACCCGTCCGGCACGGGCGTGGTCAACGTCTACCTGCGAGCGCAGAACGGGGCCAGCTACACCAACGTCGGGTCCGCATCCTTCTCCGCCGCTCCCTGGGGCACGTCGAGCCTGGGCAGCTTCACCATCCCCATCACCGGACTCAACTTCACCATCGCGAAGAACGCGCTGCTGGAGGTCGAGGTGCAGGTTGGCTCGACCGCGTCCGGCACGATGGACTTCGGCTACGACACGACCACGTACTCGGCATCACTTTCCATCCCCTACACGGTCGGCACACCATGATGCGTCGACTGCTCCGGCGATCCTCGGACACTGACTCGGGCATGACGCTCGTCGAGCTGCTCGTCAGCATGATGCTGCTCGTCGTCGTCGGCGGCATCAGCGTCGCGGTGTTCGCTTCCCTGTCACGCGCCCAGGTCCGCCAGAGCGACGAGTCACAAGGTCTGCAGGACGTCCAAACGGTCGTCGAGCGGCTGAGCCGTGACCTCCGCGAGGCGCGCGGCGTCGACAACACCGCTACGTCGAGCCAGCTGACCCTGTGGCTGGATCTCAACTCCGACTATGTGCAGACGGCCGACGAGACCATCACGTGGAAGCTCAAGCTCAACACGACGACCAACCACTACGACGTGCTGCGCATCAACGGCAACAACGTCACGGTCATCGAAGGTCGCACGCTGGTGAGCCAGCTGGCGTTCACCTACAACGCGACGCCGGTGCAGAACTCGACGGTCGTGACCGTGGACATGCAGTACGACCCCGTCACGGGCGGATTCGCCACGGCCAAGCACTCGCAGTTCCAGGTGCGCATGCGGAATGTCCAGTAGGAGGCACGTCGTGTTGAGATGGCTACGGCGCAAGGATGCCGATGACGAGGGTGTCGCGATGATCACCGTCATCGGCGTCGCCTTCGTCCTGACGATCTTCGCCGTGGGCATGACCACGCTCTCCCTCAACACGTTGAAGAGCTCCGGCTCGCACGTCGTGTTCTCGAAGACCATCGACGCGGCCGAGGCCGGCATCGACCAGACGCTCGCCCGGCTGACCAAGACCAACACCTACGCCTACCCGAGCGGCCTCACGATCTCTGACCCGGCGTTCAGCTCCACCACCGGCTGGGCCAGTGTCAGCGCCGAGAAGGCGTGGGCCAGGGCCGAGATCAACAGCCTCAAGAACACTGCCGGCGCGGTGAATCACACGGCGAACGGCGACTTCATCACCGTCCGCGCGGCCAACCTCAACACGATCTACTCGATGGGCTTCCTTCCCAACGTCTCGAACCCCACCCGGACGCGGCTGGTGAAGGCGGAGTTCATCTTCTCGACGTACCACCCGACAAACGCGATTCTCACCAACGGCAACATCAGCTGCTGCCCGAGCTACAACGTCGGGCTTGCACCGGGGGTGTCCTCCTCGACCACCATCGGCATCCACAGCAACGGCAATCTCGGCGGCGTGCCCACCTCGGCCAACGGTGGCACCGTGACCGGGACCGCCTCCGGCACCTGCTCGAGCCCGTGCACCGCGGGCACACCCCGGGAGTCGGTCCCCGCCATCGACCCACGCGCGATCTACAACAGCCAGTCGCCGATCTACGCGTCGAACTGGTACGACCTCTGTCCTGATGGCAAGGTGCATGCTCCCAACACCGCATCCGGTGCGGTCCCTTGCACCGGGAGCGTGGTCTCTGCGACGCTGCCCTTCCGCGGCTGGACCAGGTCGGGCTCCACCTGGGACCTCGATGACGGCGGCACGGCCTACCCCGGCGTCTACTACGTCTACCAGGGCAGCATCCACACCGGTAACTCGCACACGGCGGACATCACCGGCGCCACGACACTGATCACGGAGTCGAGCAACAACCGGGGTTGCCCCAAGACCGACGGCGACATCACGTTCGACAACAAGTCGGACTGGAGTGGCGGACCGTACATCCCCGGACTCATGGCGGTTGCCGGTGGCAACTTCCAGCAGAACAACCAGGCCGCCGTCTCGGGGGCGGGCGGGGGTTTCATCGCGCAGGGCAGTGTCAACCAGCACACCAGCGCGCACGATGCACTCGTCGGTCTGGTGCTCGCTGAGGACTTCTGCGGAGAGACCAACGACCTGCAGGGTTCGATTCTCTACTACGACGGTGGCGACGACCTGCCGATCGGGCAGCTGATCCGTACGACGCTGGAGCTCGAGCTTCCTTAGCTCGAGCGTCGATAGGGTCGAAGGGTGACCGCGTTCCTGACCGTGTTCTGCGGTCTGCTCGGGCTGGCCATCGGCTCCTTCCTCAACGTCGTCATCTGGCGGGTGCCACGCGACCAGTCGGTCGTTCGTCCGCCCTCGCACTGTCCCGGCTGCGATACGGAGCTGGCCGCCCGGGACAACGTCCCGGTGCTGTCGTGGCTGCTGCTCCGCGGTCGCTGCCGGACCTGCCGGGCGAAGATCTCGCCCCGGTACCCGTTAGTCGAGCTGGCCACCGCCGTCCTTTTCGCGGTGCTGGCCTGGCACTTCGGACCGCACGCCGTGCTGCCCGCTTTTCTCTATCTCGCGGGC
>JAVEEH010000114.1 GCA_030840545.1 Frankiaceae bacterium
AGAAGTCACGCAACGCGGCGACCGGGCCGCCCGACTCGTTCATGTAGCTCTTCGGCTTGGCCAGCACCGCCCGCTGGTCGCCCAACCGGGTTTCGGCCACGTCGGCCCGCCCGCGGTGTGCCTTGAACCGGCACCCCGCACGCCCGGCGAGGATGTCCGCCACCATGAACCCGGCGTTGTGCCGGTGGTTCGCATAGCCCGGGCCGGGGTTGCCCAGCCCGACCACCAGCCAGGGGCCGCCAGGCGATCCGGCCCCGGAGCCCGAGTCCGCGGCCATGCAGGGCTAGCTCTCGGGCGTCTGGTCCTCGGCGGGACCACCCTCGGCGGCGTCCTCGTCCGGAGCCTCCGTGTCGCCCGCAGCGGCCGCGGCAGCTTCCGCGCCACCGGCGGCGCCGGAGCCCAGCTCGGCCTCCGCACCCGCGAGCTCCGCCTCGAACTGCTCGGCCGTCGGGGCGGCCAGGACGTGCACGACGACGGCTTCGGGGTCGCCGGCGAGCTCGGTGCCGTCGGGGAGCTTGACGTCCTTGGCGTGGATCGAGTCACCGACGTCGAGGCCGTCGATCGACACCTCGAACGACGACGGGATGTGGGTGGCTTCGGCAGCGACCGAGAGCACCGTGAGCTGGTGGTCGACGAGGCCGCCGGGGACAGCGTCGCCCGTGAGGATGACGGGGACGTCGACGGTGATCTTCTCGCCGCGGCGGACGAGGATCAGGTCGACGTGCTCGATGGCCCCGCGGACCGGGTCGCGCTGGATCGACTTCGGCAGCGCGAGCTCGTCGCCGCCGTCGATCTGCAGCGAGAGCAGCACGTTGGCGCCATCGGTGCGCAGCGCGTGCTCGAACTCACGGCTGGGCAGCGAGATGTGGCGGGGGTCGGTGCCGTGGCCGTAGAGGACGGCGGGCAGCCTGCCGGCGCGTCGGGTGCGCCGGGCGCCACCCTTGCCGAACTCAGTGCGCGGTTCGGCGGCGATGCGGACCTCGGCCACGGCGACTACTCCTCAGGCGAAACTTCAGCGTTGGGCGAGGCCCGAGTCTAGGTGACCGGGGCGCTGCAACGAAAACGGACGCCGGCTGAACCGACCGGCCCCCCGAGCAGGACCCGAAGGGCTGAACGTCGAAGGGCTCGCCGATGTCAACTTTTGGAGTGCCCGTGAAGCTGCGTGACAGCCTTCGTCCGGTCCTGGTCGCCACGGCCGTCGTCGCCGCCGTGATCGCGGTCCCGGCGTCGGCCAAGAACGCGCCGTCCAACGTGGGCAGCGCCTCGGTCTATGGCCTGGACAAGCACTTCAAGCTCGTCGGTCACACCGACCTGCAGCAACGGGGCATGAACTCCCCGATCGCAGTGGCGGGCACCTGCGCCTATGTGGGCGACCGCTACTACTCCGGGTCCACCAGCGAACCCGTGCGGCCCAACGGGGGCATCGCGATCGTCAACGTGTCCGACCCGACCCGCCCGCGTCAGGTCGGGACCATCCCGCCGGTCGGGCTGTCGACCCAGCGGGAGCTGCGGGCCGACGCCGGGCTCGGCATCCTCGTCGTCGAGAACTACTCGCCTTTCATCGGTGGCTCCGGCGACCCGACCGGGCCGTCGATCAACAACCTCAAGATCTACGACATCCACTCCGACTGCGCCAAGCCCAAGCTGCTGTCGACCTACGACTTCGGCGAGCGGGCGCCGCACGAGTTCTTCCTCTGGAAGGACCCGAAGCACCAGGGCCGGGCGTTGGCCTATGTCACGTTCACCATCTATTCGCCCGACCTGATGGTCATCGACCTCAGCAACCCGGCGAGCCCGGCACTCGCCGGCGCCTACGACCTGGGCGTCGACCAGGCGCAGAAGACGGTCGACTTCGCCGACGAGAGCGGTTCCGGTTATCTGCACTCCCTCGCCGTCAGCGACGACGGCACCCGTGCCTTCATGGCGACGTGGGACTGGGGTTACTACGAGCTCGACACGTCGCTGTTCGCGAACCCGGCTCCCGGTGGCGTCGGTCTCGCGAAGCCGGTCGGGATCGGCCACTTCGACGACGGTCACAACGTGCACAGCGCCGTGCCGTTCGCGGGCAAGCGACCCTACGTGTTCACCACCCAAGAGGAGTACGCCAACGCCGGCCACGGGTGCCCGTTCGGCACCGTGCGGCTGGCCAAGCTCGGCAGCGACGGCGGCGCCACTCAGGTCGGTGAGTTCAAGCTGCCGGAGAACGACCCGAAGAAGTGCGGCACCAAGAACGGCACCTTCAGCTCGCACAACCCGACGCTGTTCCCGCACGTCGCGTTGATGACTTGGTACGCCGGTGGGCTGCGCGCGGTCGACCTGACCGATCCCGCGCACCCGTTCGAGGACGGCGCCTACGTGCCGAAGCCGTCGTTCACACCCAAGCTGCGCGACGCGCGGCTGTTCTTCCCGGCCAAGTCGACGCCGGGGACGCTGCCGACCGACACGACGAAGCCAGGCTCGTCGGCACCACCCTGGACCGGCGCGATGTGGTCCTACCCCGTCGTACAGAACGGGCTGATCTACGTCGTCGACATCGACCTCGGGCTCTACATCCTGCGCTACACCGGGCCGCACGCGGCCGAGGTGCGCAAGGCGGCGTTCGTCGAGGGCAACTCGTCACCGTCGCGCTACAGCGCGAAGGCGCCGATCATCGCGCGGCCGTCGGCGCAGTGGCCGGCCATCGCGGCAGAGGTCGCGCACGGTCCGCGGGTGTTGCGGTCGCCCTACCAGCTCGCCGACCGCAAGCTGCTGCAGCACAGCGGCTTCCTGTGTATGTGAGCCGAGGCTGAGCAGCGAAAGCTAGGCGTTTCCGTCGAAGAGGCTCGTCACAGAGCCATCAGCGAAGACCTCACTGATGGCGCGGGCGACGAGCGGGGCGATCGAGATGACGGTCAGCTTGTCAAACTGCTGATCCGGCCCGATCGGCAGCGTGTTGGTCAGCACGACCTCGCTGATGCGGCTGTTCTTGAGCCGGTCAACCGCGAGCCCGGACAGCACGCCGTGGGTGGCGGCGACGACGACTGAGGCGGCGCCGTCGTTGAAGAGCGCCTCGGCGGCCTTGGTGATGGTGCCGGCGGTGTCGATCATGTCGTCGACGAGCACGCAGGTGCGGCCGGCGACCTCGCCGACGACCCGGTTGGCGACGACGGAGTTGGCCACGTTGAGGTCGCGGGTCTTGTGGATGAAGGCCAGCGGGGTGCCGCCCAGCCGCTCGGTCCAGCGCTCGGCGACGCGCACCCGCCCGGAGTCGGGTGCGACGACGGTGATGTTGTCGCTGTCGTAGTTGGCGCCGACATAGTCGGCGAGCAACGGCAACGCGAAGAGGTGGTCGACCGG
>JAVEEH010000159.1 GCA_030840545.1 Frankiaceae bacterium
CACGAGCGGTTGACCTCGGCAGGACTCATCGTGCTCCATGCGACACCGAAACGCATTCGGCAGGACCGGCACGTCCTCCTCGAGCGCCTCGAGCAGACCTACCGGCGTTACGCCGGACAAGGCATGCCGCCGGAGGTCAGGCTGATCCCGCCGCCAATCGCGGCATAGAGCCCTTCTATGGGCCGCATGCCGCGATTGGCTATTTGTGGTGCCTGGACTTGCGCAGGGCCCAGGCGAGGAACGCGGCGCCGGCCGCTGCGCCGAGTGCGGGAAGTGCGGATTTCATCGACTCGCCACTCGCCGCCGAGCTCACTTTCGAGGCTGCCGTCGAGACCGGTGACGGTGCTTTCGGGGGCGCGGGAGCCAACGTGGCGGCCGTCGTGCGGCCGGCCGACGAGGCCACGGCGACGGCAGCCGGGCGCGCGGCCTGGCCCTGACCGGGTCGCTTGATCGGGGAAGGGTCGTGTCCGCCGGCCGGGCCGACCACGCGGCGGTCCTTGCGGCGGCCGATCCGCAGACCGAGGAAGACCGGGTCGTACTTCGTGTCGACGACCCGCTCCTTCATCGGGATGATGCCGTTGTCGGTGATGTGAATGCCCTCGGGGCACACCTCGCTGCAGCACTTGGTGATGTTGCAGTAGCCGAGGCCCTCGTGCTCCTGCGTCATCTGCCGCCGATCGAGCGTGTCGAGCGGATGCATGTCGAGCTCGGCATAGCGAATGAAGAACCGAGGTCCGGCGAAGGCCGGCTTGTTCTCCTCGTGGTCGCGGATGACGTGACAAGTGTTCTGACAGAGGAAGCACTCGATGCACTTGCGGAACTCCTGGCCGCGCTCCACATCGACCTGCTGCATCCGGAACGAGCCGTCGGTGTTGGGATGCGCCGGTGCGAACGCCGGCACCTCCCGCGCCTTCTCGTAGTTGAACTTCACGACGGTGACCAGGTCACGGATGATCGGGAACGACCGCATCGGCGTGACGGTGATCGTCTCGGTGGGCTCGTACGACGACAATCGCGTCATGCACATGAGCCGCGGCATGCCGTTGATCTCGGCGCTGCACGATCCGCACTTGCCGGCCTTGCAGTTCCAGCGCACCGCGAGGTCCGGGGCCTGGTCGGCCTGGAGGCGGTGGATCGCGTCCAGCACGACCTCACCCTCCTCGACCGGCACGGTGTAGTTCGCCAAGTCGCCGCCGGACGCGTCCCCGCGCCACACCCGCATGCTGAGGTCGCGTGCCATCAGTGGGTCTCCTCGAACAACGCCTTGAGCTCGTCGGGCATCTGCGGCAACGGTTTGCTGTTGAGCTCGAGCACGCCGCGCCGTTCGGTCACGACGAGGTTGACCTTGCCCCATTCGGGGTCGGTCCCGGGATAGTCGTCGCGCGTGTGTCCGCCGCGACTCTCCTTGCGCATCAGCGCGGCCCGGGCGATGCACTCCGACACGGTGAGCATCGCGCGCAGGTCGAGGGTGGTGTGCCAGCCCGGGTTGTAGCGCCGACCAGTGCCCTTGACCGAGACATTCTTCGCCCGGTCCTTCAGCCGCTCGATCTCCTTCAACGCGAGCTCGAGCTCGTCGCCCTTGCGGATGATGCCGACCAGCGCCTGCATGTGCTCCTGCAGGTCGTGCATGACCGCGTAGGGGTTCTCGTTGCCGGGGTTGTCGAACGCCGACAGCGCCTCCTCGGTCGCCGCCCACACATCGGCGTCGTTGACCGAAGGCCGCACGGGCATCGTCGCCGCATAGTCGGCGGCCGAGGCCCCCGCCCGACGGCCGAAGACCAGCAGGTCGCTCAGAGAGTTGCCCCCGAGCCGGTTGGACCCGTGCATGCCGCCGGACACCTCGCCGACCGCATAGAGGCCGGCAACGGTCGCGGCCTGGGTGTCCGGGTCGACCTCGATGCCACCCATCACGTAGTGGCAGGTCGGAGCGACCTCCATCGGCTCGGCGGTGATGTCGACGTCGCCCAGCTCCTTGAACTGGTGATACATGCTCGGCAGCCGCCGCCTGATGTCCGCAGCGGAGCGCCGGGACGCGATGTCGAGGAACACTCCCCCGTGCGGTGAGCCGCGCCCCGCCTTGATCTCGGAGTTGATCGCCCGGGCGACCTCGTCTCGCGGCAACAGCTCAGGCGGACGCCGGTTGTTCTTGTGGTCGTCGTACCAGGCATCGGCTTCCGTCTCGTTGTCAGCCGTCTCCGCTTTGAAGAACTCCGGGATGTAGTCGAACATGAACCGCTTGCCCTCGGAGTTGCGGAGTACGCCGCCCTCACCACGCACCGACTCGGTGATCAGCAGACCACGCACCGACGGCGGCCACACCATGCCGGTCGGGTGGAACTGCACGAACTCCATGTTGAGCAGCGACGCCCCGGCCCACAACGCCATGGCGAGCCCGTCGCCGGTGTATTCCCAGGAGTTGGACGTCACCGTGAACGACTTGCCGATGCCGCCGGTCGCGAGGATCACCGCCGGGGCACGGAAGGTGATGAGCGAGCCCGTCTCGCGCCAGTAGCCGAACGCACCAGCGATCCTGCCGCCATCCTTGAGCAGCCGCGTGACCGTGCACTCCATGAACACATCGATGCCGAGGTCGACCGCGCGCTGCTGCAGGGTCCGGATCATCTCGAGGCCAGTGCGGTCACCGACGTGCGCAAGGCGGGCGTAACGGTGGCCGCCGAAATCGCGCTGGGAGATCTTGCCTTCCTTGGTCCGGTCGAACAGCGCACCCCACTCTTCGAGCTCCCAGACCCGGGCCGGCGCCTCCTGCGCGTGGAGCTGTGCCATCCGCCAG
>JAVEEH010000174.1 GCA_030840545.1 Frankiaceae bacterium
CCGGCAAGCCCTGAGTGCCGCCACCGTTCAGCGTGCCGGCGTTGGCGGCCGGGGTCAGCGGCTGGGAGGCGCCGTGGTGCAACGTGGTGACCGCCAACGCGCCCACCAACCCACCGGCCGCGACCAGACCCGCGCGGATCAGCGTCGTCCGCCGTTGCGGGCTCGGATGCGTCGACTGAGAGTCGGAGGAGGTCAGGGGGTCGGCGTTCATCGGCGTGAGCCAGTCGTCGCCGCTCGACTCGACCACACGTGTGTCGGTCGGCTCGGTCATGATGCTCGGTCCCTTCTCGCCTCGATCGCCGCTGCGACCCGGTGGCAACCATCGCCAGTCAGGCTGAACAGAGCCGCAAGGTGGGCTGTGCGTTGGCTGTGAGTCGGGTGTCGACGACTTCGTCGCGTCTAGTTGGATGAGGACTCCGCGTGCGAGGAGGATTCGGTGGAGCTGGAGTCAGCAGGCAACTTCCAGGAGCTGCTCGGCATCGAGCTGATCGAGGTGACCGGCGACCGCGTCGTCTGCACCTGCGAGATCAAGCCGCAGCTGCACCAGCCCTACGGAATCCTGCACGGCGGGGTCTACTGCTCGATCGTCGAGACCGCGGCGAGCGTGGCCGCCGCGATGTGGCTGGGCGACGAGGGCAACGTCGTGGGCGTCGTCAACACGACGAACTTCATCCGCGCGGCCCGCGTGGGCACGCTCACCGCTACGGCGACTCCCCTGCAACGCGGTCGCACTCAGCAGCTGTGGCAGGTGGAGATCATCGACAGCGAGGGTCGGCTCTCCGCACACGGACAGGTGCGACTGGCCAACCTGCGCCAGGTCGACCGGCTCGGCCAGCCGAGCGGCTGAGGTGCTAGCACCATCGTCCACTACCGGCCGGCACCCGCGCCGCCGGAGACTCGGGACATGCCGGAGACATCCCGGCCCAACCGAGGAGAACACATGCGCACCCGTCCTTCGCTCACCGTCGCCGCAGCCGCCGCGTCCATGGTCCTGATCGGCGGCATCGCCTATGCGGCCGTGCAGTCCGTCGACACCACGCCCAAGTCGCAGATCCTCGTCCCGAGGACGTCGGCTACCCAGCCGTCGCACAGTCGCGGCAGCGACGACCCGGCCAGCCACGACATCAACGACGACCACGGCGGCCGCATCAGCAGCACCAACGGCAGCACCGGCGGCACCGGCACCGGAGGCACCGACGACCCGGTCGGCCATGACGCCAACGACGATCACGGCGGCAGCGGTCACGACAGCAGCTCCCACCACGGTGGCTCCGGCCGCAGCGGTTCCGGGCACGGCAGCGACGGCTGAGGGCTAGCCGCTTCCGTCCTCCCCGGCGAGATGCTCGCTCGCCCACAACGCCGCCTGAGTGCGGTCGACGACCCCGATGGCCTGGAACACGCTGGTGAGATGGGCCTTGACGGTGCGTTCGGCGATGCCGAGACGGCGGGCGATGTTCTTGTTGGCCAGCCCTTGCCCGACCAACCGCAGCACCTCCTGCTCCCGGGTGGTGAGCCTGATGGCCGCGCGGTCGCTGCGCTTCGCGTCGAGAAGAACCCGCGCCGCCTTCGGGTCCAAGGGCGATCCACCTGCGGCGGCAGCCCGTACCGCTGCCGAGACCTCCGCTGCGTCGGCATCCTTGAGGATGTAGCCCGCGGCGCCCGCGTCGAGTGCAGCGAGGATGCGCTTCTGGTCGACGAACGAGGTGAGCACGACGACGTGCACAGTCGTCGACAACGCCATGATGCGACGGGTGGCCTCGATGCCGTCGACGCCCGGCATCGACAGGTCCATCAAGAACACGTCCGGGGTCGCCGACTCCAGCAGTGCGACCGCTTCCGCACCGTCGCGAGCAGTCCCGACCACTTCGATGTCGTCCTCGGTGCCGAGCAGTTGCTCCAGACCTCGGCGTACGACGTCGTGGTCGTCGGCGATCGCCACCCGGATCATGAGATCGGCACCTCCATGTGCACATGCGTTCCCTCGCCGGGCGTGCTGTCGACCTGCAGCAGTCCACCGGCGCCTTCGACCAGATCCCGCAGCCCGCGGAGACCGAGGTGACCTTCAGCAGCCCGAGCGGCAGCGTCGTCCGCGGTGAAGCCCACGCCGTCGTCGACCACATCGAGCGTCGCGCGGCGGCCGTTCGTCGACAGAGTCAGGTCCACCCGAGACCCCTGGGCGTGACTCACGACGTTGCGCAAGGACTCACGCGCCACGCGATAGAGCAAGGCGGCCACCGGCGCCGGCAAGTCGTCGACCAGCCCCTCGACGTCGCAGCTTGTCGTGATGCCCCGGTTGGCCACGGCGCCGAGAAGATCCGTGACGGCTGCCGGCAGACCCGCCTCCGCGAGCTTGGGCGGGTAGATGTCGACCAGCAAGGAGCGTAGCGACTTGATGCTCTCGCGCACCTGCGACGCCGACTGCTCGAGCAGCGCCGACGAATGGTCGGCGAGACCCTCCCGCCGCGCCGATCCCGCGAGCTGGTAGGCCACTCCCGCGAGGTCTTGCACGACACCGTCGTGGAGGTCGCTCGCGATCCGGCGTCGCTCGCCGTCAGACGCGTCGATCGCCTGACGGAGCAGACGTTCGCGTTCTCGCTGGCGGTGCCGCAGCCGCCGGGCCAACGACCATGCGAGCGGGATCTGCACGAGCTCGAGCGCGATGAGTGCGCCGATGGACACCGGCGCAAAGCTCCGCCAGATGCGATTACCTGAAGCTGACACGGCGTCATAGCGGTAGTAAGCCTCGAACAGGAGCCGGCCACCGCCGGGGGCACGGATGGGGAGATAGACCTCGAGCAGCTTGCCCTGGTCGCGCTCGAAGCGGTTCTCCGGCCTCGACAGGTCACTCACTTCGGCCTCGATGACGCCACGGTCGAGGGCCGCGAGCTCATCGGCACCCAGCTGGTAGCGGGTGCCCTCGAGCCGAGGTTCGTCGGAGTAGACGATGGTCCCGTCACGCGTCCAGATCTTGACCCGCACCAGCGAGCGGTCGAGCACGCTTTTCTGCACGACCGTGGCAATCTTTCGCACTGCCGCGGGCTGTGCACTGATGAGTCCGTCCGTCACTGCAGGCTCGACGACCGTCTGCGCCTTGACGAGAGTCGTCGTGCGGGCATCCACCGTGGCCTCGCGCTGGCCGACACGGCGACTGGCAACCGCCGTCGCGACCCCGACTATGGCCACGGCGACGAGACCCGCGAGCGCGAACTGCAGCACCGGCCGGGTGACGGTCCAGCGGCCGGTCGGCGCGTCCGCGACGGCCGGTTCCTCCTGAGGACGCGCGCCCTGGTCGACCTGCATCCATCGACGATACGAGAGCAGATCAAGGATTCGAGAGGTGCTAGTACCAAAGCGCAATAGCAACGTGCACCCCGTGTCGCTGATGCTGACCCCATGAGACGAACCAGCAAGCAGTCAATCGCCCTCACCGTCCTTCTCGCCGCCGGAGCAACGCTCGCGAGCGCCGGTCCGGCCCTGGCCCGTGATCGTGGCAATGGTGTGACCGCGAATGGTCAGTGCAGCGCCGGCGCGACGTGGAAACTGAAAGCCAAGCCTGATGACGGCGGACGTATCGAGGTCGAGTTCGAGGTCGACTCGAACCATGCCGGGCAGAGCTGGGCGGTGTCGCTGCGCGACAACGGCGATCGCTTCTTCGCCGGTCACCGCACCACCACGCAGCCCAGCGGGTCGCTCTCCGTCCACCGGCTGACCGCGAACCGCGCCGGCAACGACGTGATACGTGCGCGCGCCACTCACGGCTCGCAGACCTCCCAAGGTCTTGTCACTCTCTGACCCGAGGTTGCGTGCGGCCCCGGTTCTGCTGACCCGGGGCCGCACGCATCGTGCTGGTTGTTCGTTACACCTCGACGGGAGCGGGGGTGTGTGCGCCGAGGTTCGGAAGCACAACCGCCTCCGGTGCGACGCGACGCAGGTGCCAGAAGCCCAGCGCCGAGAGCAGGAACATCAAGCCGGCGGTGATGAAGGACGCAATCGCGGCGATGGCTGCGATCTGTCCGAGCTTCCAGAATGCGTAGGCGTTGAGCAACATCCCACGCAGGGTCTCACCCATGAACAGCGCCTGTCGCTGACCGCTCAGAGCGGCGAGCTTCGGGTCGTTGGGGTTCTGGGCCTGCAGCGCGATGTACTGGCCGCTGACCTCGCTGTAGGTCTGGCCGGCTGCGATACCGCGCATGTGCACGGCGATGTAGTGGTTGGCGAAGACAGCGGCTTGCTGGCCGTTGACGACCTGCTGCCCGGCGTACGGCGTCACGTACTTGGTGATCTCCGGGTCGGCCTTGAGCGAGGGGCTTCCCTTCGCCGGGAAGTCGATCTTCTGCTGGACCAGCTGGGTGCGGACGCTGGTGTCCGCGAAGCTGTGGGCCCAGACCAGCAGCCCGCCGGCCACCACGAGGATGATCGCGAGCACTAGCCCGCCGGTTGCCATCAGCGCGTCGAATGTCTTGCGGCGCATCGTCGTCTCCTTTGTCCACGGGAGCCGGGTCAGCTCCGTCTGATCACAGACTCGTCGACCCGGGGCCGTCGCAGGCAGGGGCGAACGTCCCGCCCGGCGGGCCAGTGGTCACGACGTATTAGGGTCTTTCGTCCCTGCCCGCACACGTCGAAGCGGGAGGAGAATGAAGAGGTGAGCGACAACGGCACGCAGATCCGGGTGTTCCTCCTCGACGACCACGAGGTCGTCCGTCGCGGTGTGCGCGATCTGCTCGAGTCGGAGGGCGACATCACGGTCATCGGCGAGGCTTCGACCGCCGCCGAGGCGATGGCGCGCGTGCCGGCGGTGCGTCCCGACGTCGCTGTGCTGGATGTGCGCCTGCCGGACGGCGACGGTGTCAGCGTCTGTCGCGACCTGCGCTCGCAGCTCCCGGATCTCGCCTGCTTGATGCTGACGTCGTTCGCCGATGACGAGGCGCTGTTCGAAGCGATCATGGCGGGTGCGGCCGGTTACGTGCTCAAGCAGGTGCACGGCGCAGACATCCTGGGAGCTGTGCGAACCGTGGCCGGCGGCGGGTCGCTGCTGGATCCGCGCACCATCGCCCGCGTCATGGAGCGGCTGCGCGAGCGGGCCACCGCCAAGGATCCGCTGGCGGCCCTGTCCGATCAGGAAAAGCGGATCCTGGACCTCATCGGCGAGGGCCTGACCAATCGGCAGATCGGCGAACGCATGTTCCTGGCCGAGAAGACGGTGAAGAACTACGTGTCGAATCTGCTCGGCAAGCTCGGGATGGAACGCCGCACGCAGGCCGCGGCCTTCGTCGCCCGGCTGCACACCTAGTCCTCGAGCGGAACGCTCCAGCACACGGTCGTCCCGCCAGACTTGCCCGCGTCGACACTGAACGTGCCGCCTAGGTCCGCGGCCCGGCGGGCGAGGTTGGCCAGCCCGCTGCGTGGGCGATCATCGGGGAAGCCGACACCGTTGTCGGTGACGACGAGCGTGACCTGGTCGAGGTCTGCGGTGACCGCGACCGTCGACTCCGTCGCGGCGGCATGCCGGGCGACGTTCGACAACGCCTCGCGAAGGACAGCCAGCATCTGCTCGGCGATCGGCGCCGGCACGAGACTGTCGACCGGGCCGTTGAACCTGACCTCCGGTGAATAACCGAGCGTGGCGCCGGCCACCCGGGCCGCCTGCATCACGGCGACGCGCAGCCCCTCGCCGGCGTGCGGCGCCGGGTTCTGCAACGCGAAGATCGTCGTCCGGATCTCCTTGATCGTCGTGTCGAGGTCTTCGACCGCTTGCCGCACCCGATCGACCTTCTCGGGCGGCTCCATCCCCCGGATCGCACCTTCGAGCGACATGCCGGTGGCGAACAGCCGCTGGATCACCAGGTCGTGGAGGTCGCGGGCGATGCGGTCGCGATCACCGAGCACGGCGAGCTGCTCGCGGTCGGCGGCGACGACGCCGAGCCGCAGCGCGATGGCCGCCTGACCGGCGAACGTCTCGATCAGCCGCAGCACGTCCTCACCGAAGCCGGGCTTGTCGCCGACCCGGGCGACGACCAACGTCCCGAGTGCATGCTCGGCGCCGAGCGGCACATACAGCGCCGGACCCACGCCGATGGCCTGCAGCAAACCCGGCCACACCCGGGGGTCAGTGCGCGCGTCGCCGACGGTGGCCGGCACGCCGCCTTGCATGACCGCCGCCGTCAGGGACTCCGCCGCAATCTCCATGCCCCGCAGGCTCTCGGCGCCCTGCCCGTCCGCCGCCTGCACCCGCAAGGTTCCGTCACCCAGCGGCAGCGCCAGCAGTGCCACGTCCGCGTCGGCGAGCTGACGGGCGTGCTCGACGAGCTCGGGCAGGACCTCGGCCGCGGTGGCCCCGCCCAGCAGCCTCGTCGTGATCGCGCTCGCTGCTTCCAGCCACTGCTGCCGTCGTTGCGCCTGCTCGTAGAGCCGGGCGTTCTGAACCGCCAGCCCGGCTGCGGAGGCCAGTGCGAGCACAACCTGCTCGTCGGAGTCGGTGAACTCGCCGCCGCCGCGCTTCTCGGTGAGATAGAGGTTGCCGAACGCCTCACCGCGCACGCTGATCGGTACGCCGAGGAACGTGTGCATCGGCGGATGATTGGGCGGGAAGCCGAAGGAATCCGGGTGCGCGCCGAGATCCGGCAGCCGGATCGCGCGTGGTTCGTTGATGAGCACGCCGAGGACGCCACGTCCGTGCGGCAGGTCACCGATCTTCTCGTGCAGCTCGTCGTCGATGCCGGTGGTGATGAACTGCGACAGCCGGCTCTCGCCACTCGGGTCGAGGACACCGAGCGCGCCGTACTGCGCGTCGGCGAGCTCCGCGGCCGTCTCGACGATGCGCCGCAGCACTTCGCTGAGGTCGAGCTGTGAACCAATGGCGACTGCAGCCTGCAGCAACGCCTGCAGCCGGTCGGCGAGCAGGGCGGCGCCCTCGACGCGCTCGACCAGCTCGCTCAGCAGCGACTGCAGGTCCAGGCCGGCCAGTGACGGCAGCAGCTGGCTCGCCGCCGCCTTGTCCCCGACCGTGTCGCCCATGCCGGCTATGGCAGCGCTGCGACGGTCAGGAACTTGTCGACGTCGCGCCGTCCGCTGCGCGGCCGCCCATGGCCGTAACCGAGCCGCAGCATGAGCTGCGGATGGCCGAGCAGACCCAGCTCTCGCTGCAGCCGGATGCGGGTGGCCGGGATGTCGGTGACCGGGCCGAGCGGCTGACTGACCAGCCCGGCGTCGGTGAGCACGAGCAGCAGGTGTCCGAGTGCCCGCCCCGAGCGCAACCAGCTGTGCGGGTCGTCGCTGTCGCTGCCCAACAGCACGATCGTGTCCCGCTCGACCTGCGGCGGTGGCCCGTCGCCGCCCGGCTGCGGGTGCCGGTTCTGACCGGTGAAGTCGCGCAGCGGCAGGTCCGTCACGACGCCAGCCGGGTGCGGTTCTCCGAGCGCGCTGTCCGGGATCCCGTCCTCGGACCCTTCGTCGCGACGCCATCGCGCGAGCTCATCGAAGACACTCTGGTCGGCCATCTCGGCGGACTCGGCCTCGTAGAGCAGGGTCGCCGCGGTCAGCCGGTCACCCGGTCGGTCGAGCACCCGCAACCAGCAACCGCGCTCGTTGGCGGCGTCGCGCAGCCTGGCGAGCAACGAGTCGGACACCGGGATGTCGGTGTCGTAGGGGCCGCGGTCGGTGTAGCGGCGTGGGATCGCCTCGATCAGCCGGCGTTCCTCCGGCGACGCCGGATGGCGATGACCGATGGTCAGGGTGGCCAGCAGCAGCGGGTCGTCGGCCCGGGGTGCCAGCCGCACGATGCAGCTGTAGCCGAGGGAGCGCACGCCCAGGCGGGCGAACTCGACTGCAGCTCCGCAGCTGATGTGCAGCTGGCGGGCGGCAGGGTCGAGCTGACGGAGTGCCCGGCTGGCGTCGGCGCGGACTTCCAGGGAGTGTCCGTTGACCACGAACTGCCACGGCTGGGTGTTGTGCACCGACGGCGCCAGCGCGGCGAACTGGGTGACCGTGCGCATCGAGTCGAAGTTCATGCCCTCATGGTCTGCCCGACCGCGGGCTGGCGGCAGTGGCCGCAGGTCCCACGATCGCGGGACTTTCGCCCCTAGTTCGCCCCCGGACGTCACGTCAGCGTCCTCATGTGGCCAGCGCGGCAAGCACGGCCACGTCGTCGGCGAGCTCCTCGCCGCTATGCGCCAGGACGGCCTCGATCACGACGTCGACGATCGTGCGTGGGTCGGGACACGTGGATGACAGCAGCGCCTGCAGGCGTCGGTCAGTGAACTGGTCGTCGCCGCGCCGAGCCTCGCTGACCCCATCGGTGTAGAGCAGCAGCAGATCGCCCGGCTCCAGCAACAACCGCACGTCCTTGACGGCTGGATCGGGGAGGCAGCCCAGCAGCCCGCCGGGCGCCTCGATGACCTCGACGGTGCCGTCGGCACGGCGCAGCAACGGAGCGGGATGGCCGGCTCTGGCCAGTCTCACTTCGACACCGCGCGCGCTCTGGCGGATGGTCAGGTAGACGGCGGACAGAAAGCGTTCGGGCTCGTCGCGCGCCAGCACCATGTGGTTCAGTCCTTCGAGCACGCGGCGTGGTGACGCTTGCAGGACCGCCAGGGTCCGCACGGTGTAGCGCGCCAGGGCAGCCAAGGTGGCCGCCCGGGCGCCATGGCCGACGACATCGCCGATGAGGGCACCCCAACGTCCGGCTGGGAGCGGGAACACGTCGTAGAAGTCACCGCCGACCAGGGTCCCGCCCCACCCGGGCAGCAGCCGGGCGGCCACCTGCAGCCCCGGCACGTCGGGCAGCTCCGGCGGGAGCAGACTCTCTTGCAGGGTGGCGGCCAGCTCCGCACTCATGCGCGCTGTCTCCCGGGCCGCCTCGCGCGCCTGCGCGTTGAACAGATAGGCCGCGGTCACGTCGGCGAGGATCTGTGCGCCGACCAGGTCTTCCTCACTCAGGTCGAGCGGCTCCTTCGAGTAGAGCTCCAGCGCACCGAGCTGGCGATCGTCGAGCCGCAACGGAAAGCTGTAAACCGCACCGAGACCGGCCCGCGCCGCCGCCGGCGAGAAGTTCGCAAAGACGGTGTCCCTCGCGAGGTCGCGCACCGCGACGTGGTGACCCGTGCGGTAGGCCGCGAGGCAGGGGCCCTCCTGCAACTCCATCTGCAGGGCCTCTACCCCGAGGATCACGTCATCGGACGCGGCCACGAAGTGGTGCTCGGTGTCGCTTTCCATCAGCAGCACACCGGCACCGTCCACCGGGACGACCTCGGCAACGTGGGCAGCCAGGTGGTCGAGGATCTTCTGGATGGAGAAGTCGGCGGTCAGGGTGCGGGCGAACTCAACGAGAACACTCGTCAGTCGGCCCTCGTCCACTGCTCCGCCCCTCGGCGCATTCGATCCGTCGGCACATTTCGCAAATATGTGCCGCCAGGGGCTCGAGCGCCGCATGTTGCTCACTCATTGTACGCCGCGGCGGGCTACGGAGAGAGGGGCTGGCTGAAGCGCACCAGGTTGCCCGCCGGGTCGCGGAACGCGCAGTCGCGCACGCCGTAGGGCTGGTCGATGGGTTCCTGGATGACCTCGGCGCCGGCTGCCTGGATGTGCTCGAAGGTCGCATCGCAGTTCTCGGTCGCGAAGACCACCCGGCCGAGCACGCCCTTGGCCATGAGGTCGGTCATCGCCTCCCGATCGGCCGGCGATGCGTCGGGGTTCATGCCGGGTGGCTCGAGGACGATCTCCACGTCGGGTTGCGACGATGGGCTGACGGTCACCCATCGCATCCCTTCGAACGCGACGTCGTTGCGCACCACGAGGCCGAGGACGTCGCGGTAGAAGTGGACCGCCTTGTCATGGTCGTCGACGGCGAGGAAGCAGTGCGAGAGCTTGAGGTCCATGCCGCCCACGCTAAGAGCAGACGCCGGGCTGCACTTCTCGATTCCTGACCGGTCGGGTGAGGATCTTGGCGGAGCAGGCCGGGATGGCTGCGCCCGGGTCGTGGGTGCGCGCTCGATAGGTGCTCGGGCTCTCCCCGACGAGCTCGGTGAACCGCGAGCTGAACGAGCCGACTGACGAGCAGCCGACCGCGAAGCAGACATCGGTCACCGTGAGGTCGCCGCGACGCAGCAGCGCCTTCGCCCGCTCGATGCGACGCGTCATCAGATAGCTGTAGGGCGTCTCGCCGAAGGCGGCGCGGAAGCTGCGGGAGAAGTGACCCGGCGACATCAGGGCCGCCCGCGCGAGCGCTTGGACATCGAGCGGCTGTGCGTAGTCGCGGTTCATCGTGTCGCGGGCCCGGCGCAGCCGGACCAGGTCCGCGCGTGTCATGGGATCAGCGTGCCACGACAACCTTCGGTTTTCACCGCGGGTCCGGCCGGTCGACGTTCCAGTGCCGTGCGAGCGAGAGCAGGAACGTTCCGTCCTCGCGCGGCAGCATGCCGAACCTGCTGACCACCCGCTGGCCACCTTGGTGGTCGCCGTACAACAGATCGACGAGAATCCGTTGCCGTGCCCCGACCTGGGTGACCACGAACGATCGCTGCGGGTCGGCTGCCTCGCGCATCGCTCCCTGCCAGAAATACGCGTCGCCGGCCGGCACATAGAGGTCGCGCGTCAGGCGGCGGAACTCCTTCAGGGGCGGCATGTCCATCTCCGCCAGCGCGGACGACTCCTCGATCCGCCACCCGTGCAGGACAGCGATCCCGCTGCCCGCGTTGCGAACGGACATCGTGAGGTAGATCGCTTCGTCGGTCAGTTCGACCGTGCCGCGACCACCACCGACTTTCACCCAGTGGTCGTCGGCGAAGCCGACTTTGAGTGGCGAGTCGTCGATGCGGCTCGGCAGCAGGAGTGGGCGGACACTCGCGAGCATCGCGTCTTCCGCAACCCGTGCTGAGCGGTTCGCGGACCGAACGGCGCCGAAGGTCGCGACCGCGAGCAGGCAGGTGCC
>JAVEEH010000181.1 GCA_030840545.1 Frankiaceae bacterium
ACCCACATCTGTACGAAGTGCACGGGGTCGGTGTGCGTGTCAGCGCCGGTGAGACGCCACGAGTCGTTCTTCTCCGAGTGCAGGATGCCGGTGCCGGCACTCATCCGCTGGGCGAGCCCGGGGTAGATCACGCCGTTGTGGCCCTGCGAGTCCTGGTGCACGAGCTCACCGCGGAGCACCCACGTGACGATCTCCATGTCACGGTGCGGGTGCGTCTCGAAGCCGGTCCCCGGCGCCACGACGTCGTCGTTGTTGACCAACAACAACCCGTGATGGGTGTTGTCGGCGTCGTAGTGGTGACCGAAGGAGAACGAATGCTTCGAGTCGAGCCAGCCGATGTCGGTCGCGAACCGTTGGTCGGCGCGACGGATGTCGACCTGTGCAGGTGTGGTCATGCTTGCGCCAACGGCGATCGCCTCGGCGGCATTCCGGCGCGGCGGGTCAGCGGTTGACCGCGCGCTCCAGCTGGGCCTTGGTCATCGTCGACCGGCCGACGATGCCCTTCTGCTTTGCCTCGTTGTAGAGCTGCGCCTTGGTCCGGCCGGCTGCTCCACTGTGCGAGCGCAGCCCACCACGCCGGGCGGAGGAGATGTCGCGCACCGAGGTGCGGCTCGCCTGCTTCGACTCGCCGGCTCGTGCGCGCTCCTTGTTGACGGTTCGAGCGGCGATCTCCTCGGCCTTGCCGGTCGGCTCGCCGCGCTCAGTCAAGCCCTCCTTGATGTGGTCGTACTGCCGCTCGCGTTTCTTGCTCCAGGCCTTCGGGGGCACCGCGATCCTCCTCGGACGACATCAGCCGGATTGTTCCCGCGGCCGGGGTCCGTACGCTGTCAGCCGGCCTGCATTTCGGCAGCCGGCGCGATCGGGTCGCGCGGCCCAGGGATGAAACAGGGAGCGTTGAGCACCAGAAGGCTGCGGGCGGGTGCCACGGGCGTCCTCGTGCTCGTCTGGGCCGCGATGCTCGCGACCTGGGGCGTCTCGGCCGAGGCTGCGACCAAACCGACACACCGACCCGGGCCACTGCTCGTCATCGCGGTTCCCGACCTGTTGTGGTCCGATGTCGCCGCGATGCCTCGGCTGCGTGCGCTGGCGGCGGGCGCGGCGGTCGGAGAGCTGTCGGTGAAGAGCCTCTCGCGCGCCACCACCTGCTCGAACGGCCTGCTGGCGGTCTCGGCGGGACGCCGCGTCACCGACAACATCCCGAACTGCATCCTCGACACCATCACGGTGAACACGTTGCGCGAGCGCAACCGGAGCGGCCGCTTCGCCGCCCACATCGGTGCCTTCGGTCAGACGTTGCGCGACGCCGGTCTCACGACCGCAACCGTCGGGTTGTCGGCGTCGCTGCTGCTCGGGGACGAGAGCGGCGTCGTCGACGTCATGGCGCCGGACGTGCCGACGGCGCTCACCGAGGCCGACGTCGTCGCCGTCGTACTGCCTTCGCTCTATTCGGCGGACGCCGACGAGCGGGCGGCCGTTGCCCGCACCGTGGATGCCCGGCTGGCCGCCATGGTCGCGGCCGTCCCGCCCGACGGGCTGGTCGCCGTTGTCGGCACGAGTGACGGCCGTGTCGGCGGCGCGCACCTGCACGTCGCCGTCCTGGCCGGCCGACCGTGGGGGCACGGGCAGCTGACCTCCATCCACAAGCTGCCCTACCTGCAGCTGACGGATCTGGCCCGGTCGTTCCTGGCCGCGTTGAAGGTCCCGCCGTTGCCGGACCTGGACGGGCAGGCCACGGTGACCGTGCCGGGACCGGCGCCGTCACCTGCCTCCATGGCCGATGACGACCTCCATGCCCGGCTCGGCACGAGGCTCGGCGGTTCGATCCGACTGATGCTCTGGTTCACCGGGGCCGGCATCGCGCTGATGGCGATCGGAGCCCGGCGCTGGCGGCAGCTCGCCTGGCCGGTGCGAGTGCTCGGCTGGCCGATGGCGTTCGCTCCGGTGATGACCTACGTCGTGCAGCTGGTGCCCTGGTGGCGATGGGGGACCGGGCCCTATCTGCTCCTGGTTGCTGCGGCCTCGATTGTCAGCGGTGCCGTCGCGGCCTTGGTCACTCGACGGCTGTCGATCGACGGACGGGTCGTGCTGGTGCCGGCGACTGTCACCTTCTTGATCCTGATCGTCGACCAGCTGTTCCACGCCCGGCTGCAGTTCTCGGCTCCGTTGGGCGACAGCCCGTTGATCGCCGGCCGATTCCGCGGCATGGGCAACACCGACTTCGCCCTCATGGCGACCTCTGGCCTGCTCGTCGCCGCAGTGGTGGCCGCGGCGTCGCTCCGCCGCCGGCGCCGTCGCGAGGCGCTCGCCGTGGTCGCCGTCATCGGTCTGCTCGCCGTCCTGGTCGACGGCCTGCCCATGCTCGGCGACGACTTCGGCGGCATGCTTGCGCTGCTGCCCGTCTTCGCCCTGCTCGCCGCGAGCGTCGCCGGTGTCGCGCTGACTCCTCGTCGGCTGCTCCTCGGCGCCGCAGCGGTGCTCGTGGCGGTCGCGCTGCTTGCCCTCGTGGACTACCTGCGACCCGCCGACCAGCAGACGCACATCGGGCGCTTTGTCGGTCAGCTGTTACACGGGAGCGGTGGCCGGGTCATCTGGCGAAAGATTGCCGCGAGCTTCCGGTCGCTGCGCAACGTGCCGGCCGTCGTGGTGGTGGTCGCGAGTCTCGGCGCGATCTGGTGGAGCCGCGACCGGCTGTTCTCGGATCGGCCGGGCCGCCCGCTCGCCCCCGGAACCGGCGCCTGCCTCGCCCTGCTGGCCTTCCTGGGCTCTGCCCTCAACGACTCAGGCATCACGGTCGCTGCGGCCGTCGGCCTGGCGGCCGTGCCGCTGCTCATTGCCGGTCTGACAGCCATCCCGGCAGCTCCCGCGCATCCGAGCGAGCGAGCTGGCTCCTGAGCAACCGGTTGGACTCGGCGTAGTACTCGCGGAGCTTGTGCACGACCTCCGGGGCAGTCGCGTCTGCGGCTGCCTCCCGTTCGTTGACCGAGCCGTAGGCGCGCCGGGCGCCCTGGGCGAGCGCGGGGAAGCGGTGCAGGACGGGGCGGGCGAGCTTGGCCGCCCCGGCAGCGAGCCGCTGTGCCCGCGGGCTGCGGTAGTCGACGGTGGCGTTTGCCGCGTCCAGCTGTGCAGTGATGGCGCCCTCGGCCACCCCCAGCCACCGGCAGGTTCGATCGAGCACCGCATCGGGCGCCGCGATCAGGTCGTCGAAGAAGAGAAGGTGACACCGGTCGCCGAAGGTGGCCTGCCAGTCGGGCAGAAACCGGGCGTAGTGACCACCCCAGACACCGGTCCAGATGTTGGCGTCGCGTCGGTTCATCTGATCGTCCGGTACGCCGAGGCACCGATCGACATAGTCAGCCAGCGTCATGTCGGCCGGCAGCTGCAGCCGCGAGCGCAGGAACCGGAAGAACGAGACGAGGCGGGTGACCGGGTCGCGCAGGATGACCGCCACCCGGGGGTCGCAGACCTCCTTGATGGCCCGTGCGGTGGGCCCGGCGCCATAGAAGTAGTCCGGCGTGCACTCCATCGTGACCGCCTGCCCGGCATAACCGCGGAAGAAGGCGCGGTAGCGGTCCAGCGGCGCGAGCGGTTCGCCGTAGCGGATGGCTTGGAAGTAACGGGTTTCCTTCGTCGATGCGGGGTGGATGTCCGGGTGCCGGCTCAGCGCGTTGAACAACGTGGTCGTGCCCGCCTTGCTCACGCCGACGATGACGAAGTTCGGCAGCGGTGCGGCGCCGGCCATGTCATGTCTCCCGTTGGGTCGGATGCCGGTGTGACAAGGTTTGTCTTGTGTCGGACGCGTCGCAGTCGGACCGACTCGGCGTCGTCGTCGTGATCCCGGCCTTCAACGAAGATCAGCGTATCGAGGCGACCGTGACGGGAGCCATGTCGCTGCCATCGGTCCGGGCCGTCGTCGTCGTCGACGACGGGTCGACCGACAGCACGAGTCAGGCGGCCACTGCTGCCGGAGCCACTGTCGTGCGACATCCACGCCGGCGCGGGAAGGCGGCGGCTATGACGTCGGGGGCGACGGCCGCCCGAGCGGCTGGATATGCCGATGAGCCGCTGTTGTTCCTCGACGCCGATCTCACCGACAGCGCTCGCAACGCCGGCCCGCTGATCGATGCAGTGCTCGACGGGTCGGCCGACATGGCGATCGCGACAATCCCGCGGACCGGGGCGCCCGCCGGGCACGGGTTCGTCGTGCAGCTGTCGGCGCGGGGCATCGAGCGACGGACGGGTTGGCGACCGACGCAGCCACTGTCGGGGCAGCGCTGCATGACCCGAGCACTGTTCGACCGCGTGGTCCCGTTAGCGCGCGGCTTCGGCGTCGAGACGGGTCTGACGATCGACGCCCTGGCTGTTGGTGCGCGCGTCGTGGAATGCCCGGTCGACATCCGCCATCGCGAGACCGGCAGGTCGTGGCGGGACCAGTGGCATCGGGCCAAGCAATACCGCGACGTGCGTCTCGCCTTGCTGCGCCGTCGACGGCGCCCATCCGTGGCGCCGTGACCGAGCCGTTGCGCCTGCTCCTCGTGCTGGGCGCGAGCACCGGCGGCATCGGCCGGCACGTGCAGACGTTGAGTGCCGAGCTGGTCCGGCGCGGGCACGACGTGCGCATCTGCGGTCCGGCCGAGAGCGATCACCTCTTCGGGTGGTCCGCCCGCCGGGTGCCGTTCGTCGCAGCACCGCTCGACTCGCTCAACCCGTTCACCGCGACCCACGCCGTACGACGGGTCAAGGCTGCCGCGGCCGATCGCGACGTCGTGCATGCGCACGGCATGCGGGCCGGAGCTCTCGCGACGCTGTCCGGTCACTCACGGGTCGTCGTCAGCTGGCACAACGCACCACTCGGTCGCGGGCCACGGCGGCTCGGGCAGGAGCTCCTGGAGCGGGTGGCCGCACGACGTGCGGCCCTGCTCTTGACGGCCTCGGAGGACCTCGCCGACCGCGCGCGTCGCGCCGGCGGGCGACGGGTGCGGTTCGCGCCGGTGAGCGCGCCGCCGCTGCCGCCGGCCCGGCGCGACCCGGACAGTCTGCGCGCCGAGCTGGGCGTCGGGAGCCGCCTGATCGTCCTCGCGGTCGCGCGGCTCGCGCCGCAGAAACGGCTCGACCTGTTGGTGCGCGCCACGGCAGGGTGGGCCGACGATCCCGCCGGCCCGGTCGTGATGGTCGCCGGCGACGGTCCGCTCGGGCCGGAGCTCGAGGCGATGGCGGCGGAGCTGCACTCACCGTTGCGGTTGCTGGGTCACCGCGACGATGTCGCTGACCTGCTTGCCATTGCGGATGTCGCGGTGCTGTCCAGTGACTGGGAGGCGCGCCCGCTGGTCGCGCAGGAGGCGTTGCGCAACGGTGCTGCGCTGGTCGCGACCGACGTCGGCGGAGTCGCGGGCCTTGTCGGCGACGCGGCGGTGCTCGTCCCGCCCGGGGATGCAGCCGCGCTCGGCACGGCAATCCGCGCGCTGCTCGACGATCCGGTCCGCCGCGCCCGCAACATCCGACTGGGGTTGGAACGGGCGTTGACCTGGCCGACCGTCGAGGACATGGTCGACGAGCTCGAGCAGGTCTACCTCGACCTGCGCGGCCGCAGCTGAGCCGTCGTCGGGCGCATGATGGGTCTCCCGGCTCAGCCGCTACTGGTCTCGTCCGCGAGCTGGAAGCGGGCCCGCTGCGGTTCCGGCACGAGGTCGACATACTCCGGATGCTTCTCGATGAATGCCCGGACGAACGGGCAGAACGGCAAAACGGCCAGCGCCCGGGTCCGGGTGTCGTCGAGGGCGGCCCGGATGAGCTGAGAGCCGAGGCCGTGGCCTTCGTAGGCGGGGTTGATCTCGGTGTGCGTGAACGACCTGATGCCGTTGTGGTCGTGGTAGAAGGTCGAGCCGGCGAGCTTGCCGTCGAGCGTGACGTCGTAGCGGCCCTCGCCCGGGTTGTCGGTGACGTCCACGCGGTCGGTCAAGGCGTCGCCACCGTGACCCGCTTGAGCAGCGGCAGCACGAGCAGCATCGCGACGACCTGGACGCCGACCACATAGCCGGCGACGACGTGCGTGCCGTGCTCATAGAGCAGCCCGATCAGGGCGGCGCCGCCGAACCAGCTCAGACCGTAGATCGCGGTGAACACGCCATAGCCCGCACCCCGGCGATGGCGTGGGACGAGATCGGCGACGGCTGCGCGCATGGTCGACTCGTGGATGCCCATCGCCGCTCCCCAGAGCACAGCGCCCAGCACGACCAGCGGCACCGACGTCGTGAAGGAGAGGAAGGGGATGACAGCCGCGAGCGGGGGCAGGAAAACCAGGCCACGCAACCCGAACAGGTCATAGACCTTGCCGAACCCCAGCGCCGCGATCGCTGCCGCCCCCATCGCGACCGCATAGAGAAGTGGTACGACGCCTGGGCTCACGACGTGGCGGACGGCGAGGTGATAGCTGAGAACCGCCCAGGTCGAGAAGCCGAGCATCGTCGCCGCGGAGAAGGCCGCGTAGAGCCAGAACGTGCGGGGCAGATGCCGGTCGAGGGTCAGCCGCTTCTGTTCGCTGAGCTCGGCGGCGGGATCGTAGAACGTCGGGTCAGGCACCGCGCGGCGCAACCGCGCGAGCACCAGCAGCGCGATCGCGCCCGGCACCGCCAGCACCGCGAACGACGCCTTCACGGACACACCGAGCACCAGCACCAAAGAGATCGCGATGGGACCCAGCGTCGCGCCGAACTGGTCGAGGGCCTCGTGCAGACCGAACGCCTTCCCCCGCCCGACGCTCGACGCCGCATGCGCCAGCATCGTGTCGCGCGACGGGCTGCGGACCGCTTTGCCGAACCGTTCGCCGTTGTAGAGCAGCGCCGCGGTGGTGAGACCGCCGGACACGGCGAGCAGCGGGACGCAGACCATCGTCAGCGCGTAACCGATGATCGTCTGCGGCCACGGGCGTCCGGTCCGGTCGATCAGCGGTCCGCTCGCGAGCCGGAAGATGTAGGCGACGGCTTCGCCGAGACCGGTGATCAGCCCGACCGTCGCGGCGGACGCACCGAGGCTGCCGAGAAACGGACCGATGTTGGAGCGGGCGCCCTCGTAGACAAAGTCACCCAGCGCCGACACGATGCCGAAGGCCGCAACGAACCGGATCGGCGACAACCGGTTGGGACTGACGGCCGGCGGTGCGCCCTCGGTCAGGTCGTCCTGCGGTGTGGCGGCCACAGTGGATCCTTCGGCGACGGGAGCGGGCGTTGGGTCACCGATGCTACGTCGAGCGTTGTCCGGGTCTCCTGAGATGAGTCTGCCGTCCGTGCAGGACGCCCGGGCCGCCCACACCGCGCTGCGCGGGCAGGTCCGGCGGACACCGGTGCTGCGCTCGGACGCGCTCGATGCCGCCGTCGAGGTGCCGATCGTCGCCAAGGCCGAGAGCCTTCAGGTCACCGGGTCCTTCAAGGTCCGGGGGGCCCTCAACCGGTTGCGCACCCTCACCCGCGAACAGCTCGACGCGGGCCTCATCACCGTCAGTGCCGGCAACGCTGCCCTCGGCGCGGCGCACGCCGCCCACGTCTTCGGTGCTGCGCTGACGGTGGTGATGCCGGAGAACGCGGTCCCCGAGAAGCTGGCCGCGGTCGCGGCCTATGGCGGCGTCGTCGTCGTCAAGGAGGGCGTGACCAGCAGTGCTCTCGCGTTCGAGCGCGCCGCTGCGTTGCAGGCGGAGCAGCACCTGACCTTCGTGCATCCCTTTGACGACCCGATGGTCATTGCCGGCGCGGCGACCGCGACGATGGAGCTGCTCGAGGATCAGCCGACCATCGGGCGGCTGCTCGTGCCGTGTTCCGGTGGCGGTCTTGTCAGCGGGGCGATCCTCGCCGTCGCCGCGTTCGGCGCCGACGTCGAGATCGTCGGCGTCCAACCCATCGGCTCGGACGGCCTGGTCCGGTCGCTCGCCGCGGGCACACCGACGCAGGTGCCGGACGTGTCGACCGTCGCCGACGGCCTCACCGCTGCGAAGCCGGGTGGGATCAACTTCGAGATGGTCCGCGCCGCCGGGATCCGCGTCGTCACCGTGACCGACGACGACATCCTGGCGGCGCTGGCGTTGCTGGTGCGGCATCTCAAGCTGGTCGTCGAACCCGCCGCGGCGGTCGGCCTCGCTGCCCTGATCAGCGGAGTGGTCCCGGTCGGCGGCGTTTCCTCGGACCGC
>JAVEEH010000206.1 GCA_030840545.1 Frankiaceae bacterium
GTCCCCATCGAGGAGGCGCTGTTGCTGTTGCGCGCTCGGGCGTTTGCCGACGGTCGCCCCGTTACGGTGGTGGCGAAGGACGTGGTGGAACGACGGATGCGCTTCGACAAGGAGGATCGATGAGCGGCATCGAGAGACCCGACCCGCCGCTCGCGGAGCGAACCCGGGAGCAGGTGCTTGCCGAGACCTTTGTCGGTCTCGCCGACACGCTGGTGGACGACTACGACGTCGTGGAGCTGCTCGATCGGCTGGTTGGCGCAACGGTGCGGCTCCTCGGTGTCACCGCGGCCGGTCTGTTGCTGAGCGATCAGAAGGGCAATCTCGCCGTCGTCGCCTCGTCCAGTGAAGAGACGCACACGCTGGAGATGTTCCAGCTCCAGACGGATGAGGGTCCGTGCCTCGACTGCGTCCGGACCGCAAGGCCGGTGACCAGCATCGACCTGGAGGCCGATGCCGAGCGCTGGCCCAGGTTCGTGCCTGCTGCGCTGGCTGCCGGGTTCCGTTCGGTGGTGGCGGTGCCGCTCCGGCTCCGCGATCAGACCATCGGTGGCCTCAACCTCTTCCACGCCCGCAGTGAGCCCCTGACCGAGGGCGACCAACGGCTCGCGCAGGCCCTCGCCGACGTTGCGACCATCGGCATCCTGCAGCAGCGCACCGCACATCGCAGCTCGATGCTCGCCGAGCAGCTTCAACACGCGCTGAACAGCCGCATCGCGATCGAGCAGGCGAAGGGCGTGCTGGCCGAGCGAAAGTCCGTCAACATGGATGCCGCTTTCGACACCCTGCGCAGCTATTCGCGCAACAACAACCTCAAGCTCAGCGACGTTGCCCTCGCCGTGGTTCGCGGTGAGATCGACCCCGACCAGGTCAGTGACTGATCGCTGACTCGGCTGCATCCGCCTGAGAGTCGGACCTTCCGCCCATAAGCGACGCCGATCTCGCCAACCGCCGGACAGCGCCGGTCGGTGAGGTCAGGATGGGCGCGACCGGTCCCCTTCCCTTGGAAGTGCTGATGTCCAGGCTGCTGACCCGCCTCACGGTCGGCGCTTGCCTCGCAGCCATCCCGGTCTTCATGCCGACGTCCCTGCATCCCGGCGTGATCATCCCCGGAGCCCCGGCGGTTGCCCAGCGCTCGCTCCCGGTCGCACCGACCCATTACGTGCTCACCCAGGCCAGCGTCGTCCTCTCCGCCGCCCAGACACTGCAGGTCAAACACGCGAAGTCGAAGCTGCACGCAACTGTCACGACCACGCCGCCGCTCCTCCCCGGTGGTCTCAACGGACTCACCGCGGTGCCGACCGCCGCGCTCGCGGCGTATCAGGCAGCAGCGCTTCGTACCAACGCGGTCCTGCCGGGCTGTCACCTGAGCTGGCAGCTGCTCGCCGGCATCGGCGAGATCGAGTCGCACCACGCGTCCACCGGCGGGTCCGGCAGCCCGACGTGGAACGGCATCGCTCAACCCGCGATCCTCGGCCCGACGCTCGACGGATCGATCGGGCAGGCGATCCGGGACAGCGACCACGGGCACCTCGACGGCAACCGGATCTGGGACCGTGCGGTCGGGCCGATGCAGTTCCTGCCCGCGACGTGGGCATCGTTCGGCGTCGACGCCGACCACGACGGCAGCGTCAATCCGCAGGACATCCGCGACGCAGCGGCTGCGGCCGGCGACTACCTGTGCAAGGGCAACGTCGACCTCAATGACCCGAGCCAGCTGGCGCAAGCCGTCTACTCCTACAACGCAGCGGACTGGTACGTCAGCGACGTGCTCACACTCGCGGCGACCTACGGCAACTCGTCTGTCACCGCGACCGGTTCGGGTGCCGCCATCGACACGGCCATCGCGTTCGCCTACGCACACCTGGGCGACCCCTACCTGTGGGGTGGCACCGGCCCGCTCTACGACTGCAGTGGGCTGACGCAAGCGGCCTTCGCGGCAGCCGGCATCACCATCCCGCGAACGTCTGAACAGCAGTGGCTTCGACTGCCGCACGTGGCCGAGGGGCAGCTGCAGCCCGGCGACCTCGTCTTCTTCAACCCCGGTGAGTTCATCTCCGGACTGCCCGGTCACGTGGGCATCTATCTCGGCAACGGCTACATGATCAACGACCCGCACACGGGTGCCTACGTGAGCATCCGGTCGATCACCGGAGCCGGGCTCTATCTCGGTGCGGCGCGGCCGGCGTTGTTGGCGGCCGGCGCTGCACCAGGCTTCGGTGGTGGCTACGGCACGGGCAAGCAGACCGGCGGACCGACGCCGACCTCCGGCCACCACCGCCCGGTCGGCGGGAAGCACGGGGGCAAGGGCACCGGTGGCACCGGTACCGGGACGACCGGCGGCAAGGGTCACGGAGGCGGCACCGGAGGGTCGGGGACCGGTGGCTCGGGAACGGGCGGCACCGGCACGGGCACCGGCGGTCACGGTCCGAGCCCGACGCCCAAACCGACGTCAACCGATCTCGGTCGCACCCACCGCGGCCCGGGCCCAGGCACTAGCCCGTCCGCGTCACCGACCCCGTCCGGCGGCTAGACCGCGCGTTGTAGCGGGCGCTGCCTCGGCGATCGCCTCGAGCCCGGTGGCCGGAGCCCGCCGACCCAGCTTGCCGTACTCGCGCAAGGCGGCCGCCGACACGTGACGCTGACCGACACCGCTCGACTGGGTCGCGGCGTCGAAGGTGGCAGCAAGCACGATGTTGCGGATGTCGCCACCCGACAGCTCCATCGTCCGCGACAGCTCGTCGATGTCGACCGGGTCGGAGGGGTCCACAGTCACGCCGAGCAGATGGTGCTCCCACAACCGCCTGCGCGTTGCCGGATCCGGGTCGGCGAAGTGGACGATGAAATGCAGCCGGCGCGAGAACGCGCTGTCGAGGTTGCCACGCAGGTTCGTCGCGAGGATGGCGATGCCGTCGAGCTGCTCCATCCGTTGCAACAGATAGGCGACTTCGAGGTTGGCATAGCGATCGCGTGAGTCGCGCACCTCCGAGCGGCTCCCGAACAGTGAGTCGGCCTCGTCGAAGAACAGCAGGACGTTGAGGCTCTCGGCCTGGTGGAAGACGCGTTCGAGGTTCTTCTCGGTCTCGCCGATGTACTTGTCGACCACCGCGGAGAGGTCCACGCGGTAGAGGTCGAGGCCGAGCTCGCCGGCCAGCGCATGGGCAGCGAGCGTCTTGCCGGTGCCGGGTGAGCCGGAGAACAACGCAGTGATCCCCCGACCCTTGCCGCCCTTGCTGAACGGTCCGTGCGGCGTCATCACCTCGTCGTGCAACCGGGCCCAACCGACGATGCGGTCCAAGTCGGCCGCGACGGAGTCCGCGACGATGAGATCGCTGAAGCTGGCCGCGGCCTGCACGCGCGTCGCGCCGGGCACGGCGTCGGCGCCCAGCGATCGCGCGGCGTCGCGAGCAGTCAGCGCCGTGAGCGGTACGCCGGCGAGCGCCGCTTCGGCGCCGGCCTGGCGGGCCGTCTTGACGATGGCCTCGGGGGTGAGCCGCAGCGACACGAGGTCGCGCCAGTAGGGATCGTCGGTCACGACCGACGGCCCCAGCTCGGCTGTCCACAGCTCTGCCCGCACCGAAGGCGGCAGCACCGGCGCTTCCACCTGCACCGGCGAGCGTCGGGACCACGTCGGGTCCCACGGTGCCGTGCTGACGGCTATGACCGGCACCGCGGCGAGCTCGAGCACCTGCAACAAGGAGATCCGCCCCTCCACGGTCAGGAGCTCTGCGCCGACGAGGACGAGACCTGCTTGCTGCAGGGCCGCCTCCCGGCAGACCGCCGCCACCACGTCGGCGTAAGCCCGCGAGGGCGGGCATCTCGACAGGTCAACGGCGACGTGGCCGACGTCGACAGCCGCGAACGCACCGGCTGCAAGTGCGATGCCGGCCGTGCCGGGCCGGCTGTGCACCCAGCACAGCGGAACTCCGCGCTCGAGTGCGTCGGACAGCAGAGCCGTCTCGTCGAGTCGCACCGGGACCGAGTCGATGGCGAGGGCTGCAACCAACGGATCAGGACTGTCGTCGCCGAGCAGAGCGCCGACGACCCGGTCGGGCACCCGCAGCGGACGGCTCAGAAATGTGTCCTCGCCGAGTACGTCGAGCAGGCCGGAGCGACGCAGCGCGCTGCCTTCGGCGAGGTAGGCATGCCCCGCTGCGGACAGCGTGCCGATGCCGACCAGGTTGAGTGCGACGCCGACGCTCACGCGGGTCCGGGTCGGTTCGTCGTGGATCAGCGCATAGGCGGCGGCGAACGTCGCATCGAGGTCAGGCGCGACCGCGGCCGTGAGAATGCCGGCTTCGCACTCGTCCAGACCGAACACGCCGGCGAGCTGCGCCACGGCGTCGGGCCGCTCGTCCGCGGCTCCGGCGGGGTGATCGTCGCGGAGGACACCGACGATCGTGTCCCGGCGGCCGGCCCACGCGGGCTCGGCCCGACTGCCCTGCTGTTCGAGCACCTCGATGACGCGATCGGCCAACGTGGCGAGCCGCCCGTCCACGGTTCCTCCCGTTCGCGATCAGGAGAGCTCACTATCCCCGCCGCGGCACACGCCCGTGTGGGTTTCACCACTTCGGATAGGCCGCCGGATGGGATGTCGCTTTGTTCGCGATTGAACCAGCTTGGGACGGATCGAAGTTCGTGAACTGGCCACGCGCATCCACGCGCGCCTCTAGTGTCGAAAGTGCCGGCCGCAAGGGGGCTGTTGGCTACGGCACGAGGGGCGGGGCACGTTGGTGATCGAGGCGGTTGACCAGGGGCTCGAGCAGCTCCTGCGCGCCGTCGTGCCGCTCCCGCCGGACATCGCCGATGTGTCGTTCGAACCCCCGGACGGCACGTGGGGCGCGCAGCTGAGCCGCATCACGGTCAACCTGTTCCTCTTCGACGTCAACCGAAGCCCGCAACCACCCCGGCCGCCGGCCGAGCGGATGCGCGAGGACGGCCTCATCGAACGACGCCCGCCGCTGCCGCTGATCCGGCTCTACTACATGGTCAGTGCGTGGGCGGGCAGCACCCGCGACGAACACCAGCTGCTCGGCGACCTGCTCGACTGCGTCCTCGGTGTCGACACGTTGCCCGCTGACTATCTGCCGATCGGCCTGCCCGCAACCGTTCAGCTGGGTCTTGCCGACCGCGACGGTCGCCGGCCCGCCGAGCTCTGGAGCGCGCTGCACGGCAAGCTGAAGCCGGCATTCGAGATCGAGGCGACCGTCGCGCTGGACGCCGACTGGAAGCTCGCGCCGACATCGGTGTCGAGCGTGGAGGGCATGGTCGCCCCCCGCCCGCAGCAACCACCGGTGAAGCCGCAGAGCCGCCGGTCGCCCTACTCGACCAAGTCCGCCAACGGCAGTCCCCTTCCCACGATCCGCCGCCGAACAGGCGCGTCGGTCGTGACCGAGGGCCGCCCGGCCGAAGACGCGTAGGCCGGCCGACGTGCGGGTCACCGCGGACAAGCGTCTGCTCGACGTAGCCCCCGGCGGCAACGTCGATGTGTGCGTTGACGTCATCAACACCAGCGACATCATCGACGGCGTCAGCGCCAAGCTGGTCGGCATCGATCACGCACACGTCACGGCGCGACCCGCGGTGCTGCCACTGTTCCCAGCGGGATCCGGCCGGGTGACGCTCAGCGTTTCGGTGCCCGCCTCCTATCCGGCAGGCAGCCATCCGCTGACCATCGAGGTCTCGTCGCACACCGCATCCGGTCCGCCGCAGCACGTCGACGTCGACATGGTCGTCGCGCCGTATGCGCAGGTGCAACTGCAGACCCGCCCGGGCATCCAGCGCGGCCGCCGCCGCGTCACGTTCACGCTGGAGATCACGAACCGCGGCAACGTGCCACTGGACGTGACGCTCTCGTGTGCCGATCCGGACCGCTCGTTGCACTACCGGTTCGGGCAGCCGTCGGTGCACGTCGATGCCGGCCAGGTGGTGCGGGTGCCGCTGACAGTGCGCGCGCCCCGGCACTTCTTCGGCAACGAGCTCGACCGGCCGCTCACCCTGCACGCCGAGGCGATGGCGACTGAGGAGCATCGCGCAAAGCTCGGCGAGGATGCCGGCGCCCGCGACGACTCCCTGGCCATCATGCGGCAGCGGCCCATGATCGCCCGCGGCCTGCTCACCGCGCTCGTGCTCGTCTCGATCATCGCGCTGTGGGCCGGTGCGTTCCTCTTCGGGCTCAGCAAGGTCTTCGGCGGCGACCCCGTGACCAAAGCAGCGCCCGCGTCGTTCTTCGTGTCGCAGTCCGCGCTGAAGGGCCTGGTGGGCCAGACGGTGTCGAGCGCCGTCCTCGCCAAGGGTGGGCCGCTCCCTCCCGGTGTCGGTGGCGTCATCGCCGGCAAGGTCACCTCGGTAGGCACCGGGGCCGGTGTGGGGCGCATCGTGGTGGAGGCGCTGCGGCACAGCCCACACGGGCTGCAGCTGGTCACGTCCTCCGCAACCCAGGCCGATGGCAGCTACGCCGTCATCGGGCTGTTCCCCGGCGACTACCTGCTGCGGTTCAGCGCCCCCGGCTACCACACCGTCTGGTATCGATCGGCAACGTCGCAGGCCGGCGCGCAGACAATCACCGCCAAGCCGCAGCTCGTGACCAAGGCGGGCGGAACCCCGATCCGGGGCTTCCCGGCGACCATCAGCGGCACCGTGGACCCCGGCCAGACAACGGCGAAGGTGCGCACCGTCGTCGTCATCCGGCCGCTCACCGGCACCAGCAACAAACCCGTGGCACGCACCGTCACCGACCGGCGTGGCAACTACCGCTTCACGAACATCCCGGCGCCGGCTGACTACCAGCTGAGCTTCACAACCGCGGGCTACCTCGCCAGCACCATCACCGACAACGTCGACGGGGGGCAGTCGCGGTTCGAGCCGATCGTGCGCCTGTCCGCCGGCAACGGCACGGTGACCGGCATCGTCACGGACGGCACCAAGCCGATCGGCGGAGTGACCGTCAGCACGAGCATCGATGGCAAGACGTTCAGCACGGGCACACCCACCATCGGCGCCGTCGGTCACTACACCCTGACCGGGCTGCCGACACCCGGCACCTACATCCTGACGTTCAGCCGCGACGCCGCCAGCTCCACCACCACAACCGTGGACCTCGGGCCGGGTGGCAGCACCACGGTCAAGACGGTGAAGCTCATCGGTGGCACCAACGCCGTGATCGGCACCGTCACCGATGCCCACGGCACCCTGCTTGGCGGTGCCACCGTCACGGTCGGCGGCACCGCGACTCCAATCAGTACGACGACGCTGACCAACGGCACCGGCAAGGGCACGTTCACGATCACCGGCCTGCCGGTCCCCGGCAACTACACGTTGACCGTCAGCCTGGCCGGATTCCAACCGACGACACTGCCCGTGCATCTCGATGGGGTCACCGCGCCGAAGCCGCTTCCCGTCTCACTGTCATCCGCACTCGGAGCGGTCGCCGGCATCGTGCAACAGCCCGACGGCATCACACCGAGCATCGGCGCGACCATCAGCATCACCGACGGCTCGAACGTGCGCACCACACTGACGGTCGACTCCGCCGACCCGGCCGCCAAGGGCAGCTACACCGTCGTCAACCTGCCGCCGGGCCACTACAGCATCACCGCCACGCACGACGGCTACAGCCAGGTCACGGCGCTCGTCGATGTGGTCGCCGGCTCGACCCAGCACCTCGATCTCCTGCTCAGGCCGGGGGTCTGAGATGAGGGTCGAGGTCAGCCCCAACCGCGCCGTCGCCTCGGGACGCACGCCGATCGTCTTCCGCGTCACCATCACCAACACGACCGAGGTCATCGGCGGCTACGTGCTGCGCGTGCTCGGCCTCGATCCGGCATGGGTGCACACCGACCAACCGCAGCTGTCGCTGTTCCCGGCCATGTCCGGCGTGGTGACCGTGACCGTGACTCCGCCGGTGGGTCTGCCCGCCGGCGACCAGCGCTTCGCGATCCAGGTGCGCGAACTGACCCCGCCGTACACGACGTCCATCAACGACGTCGACCTCGAGATCCCCGCGGCGCCTTCGGTCTCGTTGAGCATCGACCCGCGCACCGTGACCGCCGGGAAGACGGGCGCGTTCGGGCTGCTGGTCGAGAACGCCGGCAACACCCGGCTCATCGGCAGGCTGATCGGTGCGGACGAGGAAGACAAGATCGCCTACCGGTTCGAGCCCACCGAGATCGACCTCCCGCCGGGTGAGCATGCCGCCGTCGAGCTGCGCGTGAAGGCTCGGCGCAAGCTGCTCGGCCAGCCCAACGTGCGTCCCTTCATGATCAAGGTCGACGACGGGCAGCCGGTCGGTGAGGACGATCTGCGTCCGCGGACTGCCGCGACCTTCATGCAACGGCCCTACCTCGGCCGCGGCGCGATGTCGCTGGTCGGGCTGCTCGCCGCGGTCACGATTTTCGCCCTCGTCATCACCTACGCACTGTCCAACGTCGTCGGGCGCTCGGCCGCCGACCGCGACCTCGCTCTGCAAGTGGCCCAGGCGCAGGCTCAGGGCGGCGTCGGTGGCTCGGGCACCGCAGCCGGCACGGTGCGGCAGCTCACGACCGGCCAGCCGGTGCAAGGTGTCAACGTCGACCTGTTCGCGGCATCGGACACGGCCACTCCGTTGGAGACGAGCGCCACGGACAAGGGCGGTGCCTACAGCCTCACCGCGCTCGCTGCCGGCAACTACAAGGTCCGCTTCCGCGGCGCGGGCTTTGCCGATGTCTGGTATCCGCAGAGCCTCACCGATGCCGACGCGACGCCGATCACCGTCCAGGAGGGACAAGACCTCAGTGGTCTCGACGTGCGCCTCGGCGGGCTGCCCGCAACGATCGCCGGCAAGGTCATCGCCGACAGTGTCAACGGAGCCAACGTCTCGCTCGAGGTGCCCGGCACCGTGCAAAAGGCCAGTGGCACACCGGCAACGCTCGTGACGCAGGCCGCCGGCGCCGTGCTCCAGACCGTGCCGGTCGGTGCGGACGGCACCTTCGCTCTCGCCAACGTCCCCTCCCCCAGCGTCTATGACCTCGTGGTCAGCGAGCCCGGGTTCGCGACGACGACCGAGCGCATCGATGTCGCCGGCGGCGAGAACCGCACGGGCGTGCAGGTGCCGCTCCGCAAGGGCGACGGCCTCATCTCCGGCAACGTGAGCAGCTTGGCCGGGCCGATCCTCGGCGCGACGATCACCGCGACGTACAACCAGACCAGCGTGCAGACCGTCAGCCTGTCGCAGGGCAACGTCGGCACGTTCACGCTCCGTGGCCTGCCGACACCCGCAACGTTCTCGATCGTTGTCTCCGCCCAGGGGTTCGCGTCGCAGACCCTCGCCTTGAGCCTCACCGCGGGCCAGCAGCTCACCAATGTCGGCGTGACGCTCGGTGGGGCGTCCGGCACGCTGGACGGGACCGTGGCGACGGCCGCGGACAAGCGGCCCGCTTCGGGCGTGACGGTCACGGTGACCAACGGCGTGGTCACGCTCACGACGGTGACCCAGACGACGGGCACCCCCGGCGCGTGGCAGCTCGAAGGTCTGCCGGTGCCGAGCACCTACACACTGACGTTCAGCCGCGCGGACCTGGCGGCGCAGACGCTGTCGGTCGCTCTCGACGCGTTCGGTACGGCGACCACCCAGGCGGCTGCGGGCACCACTGTGTCCAACAAGGGCATCGCTGTGTCGATGCGTTCGTCGACTGCCGAGTTCCGCGGGCAGACGGTGACGGGTGGCGTCGGCGTGGGCGAGGTGCTGGTGACGATCTCCTCCGGCGCCCAGACCTTCTCCGTCACGTCGGCGACCGTCCCCACAACCTTCGGTGCGGCTGACACCCTGCCGGCCCGAGCCGGCTTGTTCGACTTCGACCGGCTTCCACCGGGCACCTACACGGTGACGGTCAGCCGCAACCACGCGCGCCCGACGTCCTCGATCGTCACACTGGCGGCCGGAGACATCTCCGCGGTCGACAACACGCTCACGCTCGCCGCCCCGGTCAACATCTGCGGCGTCGTCCGCAACGCTTCGCTGGCCGGCAGTCCGGGCGCCAAGAACGTGCTGGTGCGCCTCTTCCGTGCCAGCAACTACCCGAAGGTTGCGGCAGCGGAGACGACGACAGCCGACGGCGCCGGCGGGTCGACGATCGGCCGGTTCTGCTTCAACGACGTGGATGCCCCGGAGAACTACATCCTCGAGGTCGACTACCCGACTGCCGGGACGCCGTACCTCACCAAGAAGGTCGTCGTGAATTCGATCAGCCCCGCGGAGTTCGACCTCATCGTCAAGGACGGCCAGTGATGACCGTGCCTGTTGTCGAGGTCCATGGACCGATCGGGGCGGCGCCGGGTCGGCCGGTCACGTTCGACATCACGATTCGCAACACGGCCGATCAACCGCAGGCGATGTTGGTGAGTGTTGTGGGCCTCGACACCGACTGGGTGCCGTTGCCCGTGCAGACGGCACCGATCGCTGTCGGCGAAGCCGTGACGCTCGCACTCACGGTGACCCCGCAAGCCGGCTCACCCGCCGGCTCCTACGGGTTCGTGGTCGCGGCGCAGCCGGTCGACCCGGTGACCCGCAACGCCTCCGGCCCGATGGGAGAGGCCGACGCTGCGGTCGTCGTCGGAGACCCCGGCCACCTCGCCATGGAGCTCTCACCGGCCGAGCCGGAAGCGCTGCGCACCAGACGGGTGTCTCTGCTGCTCGGCAACAAGGGCACTGAGCCCATGTCCCTCGAGCTGAAGACCACCACCCCGGTCGGTGTGACGTTCGACCTCAAGAAGCACAGCGTCGAGCTGGCGCCCGGTGAGACGACGAAGGTGCGCGGCCGGCTCAGCGTCGAGCGCGGCCGGCTCGTCGGGCAGTCCCGGCGGCATCCCTTCATCGTCACCGCGCAGGGCCGGACGACGCCGCTGCGCCTCGACGGCGTTTTCGTGGCCCATCCGGTCTTCAACCGGCAGCTCACCCGGCTCGTCGCCCTGCTCGCGGTCGTCGCCGTGTGGGCGAGCGTCGCCCTGCTCGCGGTCAACGCGATCTCCAAGCACGCCCAGAACAAGAATGGTGGCACGACCACCATCGCCTTGCCCGCCAACGGCAACGGCAACGGCTCCGGTGGTGGCGGGGCGGGGGCCGGCAAGGGTGGCAAGGGCGGCGGCAAAGCCGGCGGCAGCACGTCGGCGAGCAGCGCAACCAGGCTCAACGGCACCGTGACGGGCGCTTCTCCCGGCCACGTGCGGGTCTCCATCCGGCCGACCTCACTCGTCGACGAGCAGGCGACGGGCGCGCAGCCCGTCAACGTCGCGGCCGCATCCACCGCCGGCTGGGGCAAGCTCAGCGCGTCCGTCGTCGACCTCGGCCACCCGGCCGCCAACGCAGTCGTCCGGACAACGTCGACGGCAGCTGACGGCTCGTTCGCCTTCGCGGGTGTCGCCTCGCCGGGCTACTACCTCGTGACACTGTCCAAGGCCGGGTTCCAGACGCGCAAGTTCATCATTCAGGCGTCGGCCGGAAAGCCGCTCCCGACACTCGAGGTGCCGCTTGCAGCCGGCGCCGGGCGCCTGTCCGGTCACATCGGGGACCTGACCGGCAAGGCACTCGGCGGCGCGACCGTCACCGTCACCAACGGCGCCGTCACGCTCAACACCAGCACGCCGACGACGGGCCACATCGGCCGCTGGTCCGTCGACGGACTCTCGACTCCCGGCACTTACCTGGTCTCGGCGACTCGCGACGGCTTCGACACCGAGTCGTTGGTCGTGAAGCTCGGCCCCAGCGGCTCCGCGGTGCGCAACATCGCCTTGAAGCCGGGCGTGCAGTCGCTCATCGGCGCAGTCACCGGCCCCAACCTCAACGGCCTGGGCGGCGCCACCGTCACGGTGACCAACGGCAACCTGACGCGTACGACGACAACGTTGACCACCGATCCGATCGGCGCCTACACGCTCCCGCGCCTGCCGATCGGCGACTACACGGTGACGGTCGGTGCGGACGGCTATGCCCCGCAGACCGGCAAGGTGACACTGAACGGGCATGCATCCAGCCTGACGAAGAATGCACAGCTGACCTCGTCAACCGCCACGGTGGGCGGCAGCATCGTCGACATCACCAAGACGACCGTCGACCAGGGCGTCGGCTCCGCCGGGCTCATCCTGAGCGGGGACAACGGTGTCTACAAGACGACAAGCCTGACCGGCAGCGGCGGCGCTACCAGCGGTGGCTTCAGCTTCACCGGTGTCGCTCCTGGCGACTACGTGCTGACCGTGCAGGCTTTCGGCTACCTGGCCAACTTCGTCAGCGTCACCACGCACGCCGGTGACGACCTGGCCGTGCCCCCCATCAATCTGCAGGTCGACAGCACTGGTGGTGTGCTCTCGACATCAAAGATCTCCGGGCACGTGGTCGATGCCCACACCGGCGCGCGGATCAACTGCCCTGCCACCGTGACGGACTGCCGGGTCCACATCCACGTCACCCCGCCCGATGGCGCTCCCCCGCTGGTCGACATCGCCGTTGCAGCGGACCAGGACTACACGGTGCCTGGCACCAACGAGACCGACCCCGCCTACGCCAAGGGGCTGCCACCCGGTCTCTACCACTTGACCTTCAGCTTCACCGGCTACCAGCCCACCTCGCTCGCAGTCGCAGTGCCCGAAGGCTCCGTGGTGTCGGCGGTGCCGGTGGCACTCATCCCCGACGGCTTGATCCTCGGCCACATCAACACGACGACGACCGCTTTGGATGGCTGCGTCATCGCGACACCGGTCGTGCCGGGAGCCGCACCGCCGACCCATGTTCCTGCCGGGATCGACTGCGGCACCCTGCCGACCGTCTCGACCGCGACGAGTCCGGAGTCCTGCGCCGACAACCCGCACGCGTGCATCGGACAGATCGACCCGATCAGTCACGACTACGAGATCGACTTCGTTCCGCAGGGCACGTATTGGGTCTTTGTCCGGCCGGAGACGAGCACTCCCGTCCCGCACACGGCCAGCGACCAGTTCGTGACGCTCACTCCGGTGCAGCTCACGGTGGAGGCCGGGCAGTCCCGCCGCTATGACACGTCACTCGACCAGTTCGCGTCGGTCCAGGTGCTCGTGCAAGAGCCCAACTCGGTCGGCGACGCGGCGACTGTCGGTGCCGGCGTCGACGTTGTTCTGAACGGCCCGGGGGGCGCGACCCTGCTGCCCAGCATTCCTACCGGCCAGACCTGCCACTGCACCGACGGCAACGGGCTGGCGTTGTTCCCCCGGGTTCCGGCCGGCACCTACACGGCGAGCGCGACCCACGGCTTGTTCTCCGGCACGACCGGACAGTTCGGCGTCGGGGTCAACCAGCAGCTCACCTCGCCACTGGTGCTGACCAAGGCGAGCGCGTCGGTTGTCGGCCAGGTCTTCGCCCTCGTCGACGGCGCCCGGGTGCCGGTGCCCGGGGCAACGGTGCACATCAGCGGCATTACCGGTTACACGGGCTCAGTGCCGATCCGGACGGCATTCACGCTGCGCACCAACCTGCAGGGTTGCTTCGCCATCCAGAGCTCCGGCGCGAGCGTGAGCACCCTCGTCGAACCGGCCGAGTGCGCACCCGCCGGCACACCCCTGCCCCTGCCGGCCTTCCCCGTGACGGGCTCCGGCCTCCAGGTCGTCTCAGTGGGCACGACGCTGGCGCTCCCGCCGGACGCGGTGTCCGTGGACGCGACCGGGGCTACCGGCTTCGAGCGCTACGGCGTGCAGCGCATCGGCAGCGTGAACTTCGGCGACCCGAGCTCCGCAACCGGCATCGCCCTGACTCCGCCCACCACGACAGTGACCGGCAGCGTCACCCTTCAGCCGGTCGTCGCACCTGCCACAGTCGCGCAAGTCTCCATGACCGTCACGCAACACGCGCCGGGAGCCGGCAACATCGTCGTCAGCGTCGACTCCGCCGGTGCGATCCACTGGCGCGACTCGTCACTGTCCAGCGCGGCCCAGAATGCCGACCAGGCCGTGCCCGGCACCTACCACCTGCGGGCAAGCCTCGACGGCTACGACACCGTTCAAGACGTCACGCTCGTCGTACCGCTGCAGCCGGCGGCCGGCGGCAGCGCCGCGGTCATCGGCCCGATCACGCTCGACGCCCTGGGTGCGTTGACATTCACCAGCAGGGACGCGGCAACAGGTGCCGACCTGCCGGGTGCGACGTTCACGCTGAGCGGAGCCTCGATCTCGCCGTCAACCCTCGTCGCACCGCCGGGAACCTCGACGGTGAGCTTCCCCGGGCTCTCCCCGGCCAGCGGCCCCTACCAACTCGACGTGCACGCGGCCGGCTATGCCTTCCGCACCGTCACCGCGATCGCGGTCACGCCGGGCGCGCCGCCGGGCTCCGCCGCTGCCCAGAACAACGTCGACCTCACGAAGCTTGCGCGCATCACCGGTCAGGTCAAGGGGTTCATCGGCGACCACACGTTCCCGATCTCCGGCGCCTCCGTGACGGCCACCAACGGCACCGACACGTTCGGCGCAGTGACCGACGAGACCGGCCGCTACACGATCCTCGGCACCGTCACCACCGCCGGTCTCGTGCCCGGCACCGACTGGGACCTCAGCGCCTCCGCCTTCGGCTATGACGACGGAACCGCCACGGTCACCAACGTCCAGGTCACCGACGGGGCGCGCGGCGACATCACGCTGAACGCGACACCGATCGGCTCGGTGACGATCTCGGTGCAGGATGACACCTCGGGTCCGACGCCGGTGCCGGTGTCCGGTGCACACGTGACATTGGTCGGAGCAGGCAACACCTACCACGCCGACACCCTTGTCAGTGGCGACGCGGTGTTCACTGTCGGCCTCGCACCGACGACCTACTCGCTGAACGTCACCGGCACGAACTTCTCCCCGCTCAGCACCAGCGTCACCCTCCGGGTCGGCGTCGACCCGCAGACGTTCTTTGTCACTCTCGCGCACCGCACCAACACCATCAGCGGCACGATCGCAGCGCAGAACGCCGACGGCACGCCGAAGACGACGTGGGTGCCTGATCCCGGTGGCGACGGACTGAGCGCCG
>JAVEEH010000230.1 GCA_030840545.1 Frankiaceae bacterium
GGACCGCCGAGGCGGCACGGCCGGCCGATCACCGTCAACATCACCATCGACCTCCCCACCTTCCTCGGGCTCACCGACAGCCCCGGTGAGGTCCTCGGCACCGGCGCGCTCATCCCCGCCGACGCCATCCGCGACCTCATCCCCGACGCCGCGATCCGCCGAGTCATCTACGACCCGCAAACCGGGCACCTGCTCGACCTCGGCATGACCACCCGCATCCCCACCCCCGCCCTCGCCGACTTCTGCGCCATGCGCGACGTCACCCCCACCACCCCCACCGCCGGGCTCACCCCCGCCGGCGCCGGTGACCTCGACCACAACACCCGACCCGAAGACGGCGGACCCACCAACCGCGACAACCTGCACTCACCCAACCGCCGCTGGCACCGCGCCAAAACCCTCACCGGCTGGACCGTCACCCCCAACCCCGACCGCACCTGGACCTGGACCAGCCCCGCCGGCCGCACCTACCGCACCCAACCCCACGACTACCGACTCGGCCCTTAGGCCCAGCGGGCGGGCGAGCGGGGCTACTGCGGCGCGAGCAGTTTGATCGCGTCGGCGGCACTCACACCGACGGGCAGCACGGCAACGATGGGCGTCGTGATGCCGGCTTCGACGTACGCCGCGATCTTCTCCCGGCACTCCCCCGCCGACCCGTGCACCACCAGGTCGTCAGCCACCGAGTCCGGGATCGACTCGACGGCCGCCTTGCGGTCGCCGGCCGCCCATGCGTCCCACATCGGCTGCAGCAGCTCCGTGCGGCCCATCCACTCGTGGAACGCCCGATAGACCGGCACGGTCATGTAGGCAGCGATCGCGAACTTCGCCACTCCGCGCGCCATGTCGGCGTCCTCGGTCGGCGCCACGAAGATCCGCGCCGCGACCTCCTTGTCCGGGCCGGCTTCGGTCACGTACGGCGACACCTTGCGGGCGTCGTCCGGGGACAGCCAGTTGACGATCGCGCCATCAGCCTCACGACCGGCGAGCCGCAACATCCCGCTGCGCAACGCAGCGACCAGGATCGGCGGCGGGGACGGCGGCACCAGCCCGAGGCGGAAGCCCTTGACCGCAAACGTCTCGTAGGTCTCGGTGACCTTCTCACCGCCGAGCGCCGCACGCAGGAACCGAACCGTGTCCCGCACCCGCTGGTAAGGCTGGTCGAACGACACGGAGTTCCACCGCTCGACGATGACGTCAGACGAGGAACCAACCCCCAGGACGAAGCGACCCGGCGCCGCCGCAGCCATCGTCGCGGCACACATCGCGAGCGTTGCCGGCCCGCGCGTATAGACGGGGACGATCGACGTGCCCAGCCGCAGCGACGGGGCCCACACCGACGCCAGCGCAAGCGGAGTGAAGGCGTCGTTGGCGTTGGACTCCGCCGACCAGACATCGGTGTAACCGAGGTCCGGCAGCGCCTCGAAAAGCGCACGCTGCTCGGGAAGGGAGACGCCATCGAACGGCACCGTGATGCCATAACGCTGCCCGCCAGTGTTCACCACGCGCGCACCCTAACGCCGCGCGTGGCCGACAGCGTCAGCCGGTGTGCGGGTGAGCGCCGACCACAGCGTTGGGCTGCCACTGCTGGCCCAGCTTGCGATAGTCGAGCCACACGTCGGCCGAGCCGAGCTGGGCGTTGCGATAGCCGTTCGGCGGGACCCCGAAGTGGGACCCCGGAAACTCCACGTCGCAGACCGCGGGCCCCCGCTGCCACTGCCCGACAGCGGTCGTCGCGTGCCAGTCGAGGTGCGCGTCGACACAGGCAAACCGGTGCCGCTGCGAGCATGGCGCCACCACAAACCTCGAGTCGGCGCCGCGCAGCGCGCAGCTGCCGCCCGTCGACGCAGGCTGGTCCGCTGCCCACGACCACACGAACGCCGCCAGCCGGCCGTCGAATGGCTGGAGCTGGTCGAAGCCGACGATGTTGACGCCGCAGCGCACCATCTGCGCCGTGGTCGACGCCGACAGCGTGGTCGTCGCACCGGTCATCGCCTCGAGCCACGGGCTCGACTCGAAGAAGCGACGGAACGACGTGTGTTGTTCGCGTGCCGCCTCATCCTTCGCGCAGTCCGCGGCGCCATAGCTCGTCGGGCTTCCGCTCTCGTCCCACGACGGCCCCCGGCTGAACACCCAGCTGTTCCAGCCGCTGCCCGGCCCGCAGTTGCCGACGAGCAGCACCTGCTTGCCGGCTGCCAGCATCTGCGCTTGCGTCTCGTCGTAAGGCATCGGTGCGCACGCACCGGCCGCCAGCCCGGCCGGCGGCCGGTAGACCATCGATCCCAGCTCGTCATGGACGATGCCGGCCGCGGTGTCATGCGCGAGCTGCTGCGACGCGACCGGCCCACCCGGAAAGAGCTGGTTCTCCAGGTAGAGCAGCACGAACTGATGCGGGTTGGCCGCGAGCCAGCGGCGTACCTCCGCCAGCCCGTCCTGCATCGGCCGGTCATCGGTGCATCCGACGTGCACCCACAAGCCCGTGCCGGTCGGGTTCTGACCGTCGCCGTGGCACATCGTCGGCCAGTAACCATGGGTCGCCGCAGTGCCGTAGGGGCTCGGCATCCAGTGCAGGTCGATCTCGATCGCGCGGACATCCATCCGCAGCTGGTCGGTCATCGAGTAGACCTGGTTGGGGTCCTGGTTGGTCAGTGTCGGGTAGTAGCTCGGCAGCGAACCGTCAGCCGGCACTGCGTAGGCCGATGCGTTGAACGAGTTGTGCGTGTGCGGCATCTGCGCTTCCCACAACGGCGCCGCCGAGTCGAGCCCGCGCTGCAGCGTGAGCGCGCGGTGCACCCAGGACCGCTCGTACGCCGCGACCTTGGACTCGCTGACCTCGCGCCCATCGAAGGCTCCGCAATACTCCGGCAACGTCGCGTCCGGCGCGGCGCGCAGCGGCGCCCGGCACGCGGCCGCGGCACCCGACACGAGCGCCTGCACGCTCCGGCAGAACTTGTAGCCCGGGTCGTCGATGCTGCTGGACCCCTGCGCGTAGCACTGGTCGACCGCCGTGCCCCCGTCGACCGGTGACACCGGGTTGTCCGCGAACGCTCCGCTGACGAGCCCGGATCCGAGAGCGAGCGCCGCTGCGCACAGGGACGTAACCAGACGACGCATGACAGAAGGGTTCGCCGCCCCAACCTCCGTTCCCTGCCTGCCCCCCACTAGGACAGAATGGGATTCGGTATTGCCGGAGCGCCTCACCCGACCCGACCACCACCCCTGGCGGCAGACATGGACCTGAGCTTCACCGAAGCGGACGAGCAGTTCCGCACCGAGTTCCGCAGCTGGCTCGACAGCAACCTTCCGGCCGAGTGGCGGCAGCGCGGGTTCTGGCGCAAGCAAGGCGACGCCGGTTTCGAGCTGCGCCGGGACTGGGAGGCCGCGAAGGCCCGCGCCGGTTTCGCCGGCAGCCAGTGGCCGAAGGAGTTCGGCGGCCGTGGTGGGACCCCCTCCCAGCGCGCCATCTACGACGAGGAGATGGTCCGTTACCGCGCCCCGATGACCGTCAACTCCCTCGGGCTCACGTTCCTGGCGCCGACGATCATGGTCATCGGCACCGA
>JAVEEH010000241.1 GCA_030840545.1 Frankiaceae bacterium
CCGACCACGCCTACCGGCCCGAGATCTCGTCCACGAGCTGAGCGGCGGTAGTGCATCGGTCCAACAGGTCATCGACGTGCGCTTTCGTGCCGCGTAGCGGCTCGAGCATCGGCACCCGCTGCAGCGAGTCGCGACCCACGTCGAAGATCACCGAATCCCAGGACGCGGCAGCCACGTCGTCGGCGTACTTCGACAGGCATCGACCGCGGAAGTAGGCCCGGGTGTCGGTGGGCGGCTCGGTGACGGCACGGTCGATCTCGGCGTCGCTGACGATGCGCTGCATCCGGCCGCGCGCGACCAGCCGGTTGTAGAGGCCCTTGTCCGGTCGCACGTCGCTGTACTGCAGGTCGACGAGCTGCAGCTTGTGGGCCTCCCAGTCGAGCCCCTCTCGCTCGCGATATCCCTCGAGCAGCTCCAGCTTGGCCACCCAGTCCAGCTCACGGGACAACGACATGGGGTCGACTGACAACCGCTCGAGCACCGACTCCCACCGCGTCAGCACATCGGCGGTCTGGTCGTCGACGTCATCGCCATAGCGGTCCTGCACGAACTTGCGCGCCTGCTCGAGGTATTCCATCTGCAGCTGCACCGCGGTCAGCTTGCGGCCGTCTCGCAGCGTCACCTGGTGAGCGAGCGACGCGTCATGCGAGATCGAACGCAACGACGCCACCGGTGCCTCGACCGCGAGGTCGACACCTGTGTCGGAGAACCAGCTCTCCTCGATCATTGCGAGCACCAACGTCGTGGTCCCGACCTTGAGGTACGTCGACACCTCGCTCATGTTGGCGTCGCCGATGATGACGTGCAGCCGCCGATAACGTTCCGGGTCGGCGTGCGGCTCGTCGCGTGTGTTGATGATCGGTCGTTTGAGGGTTGTCTCCAGTCCGACCTCGACCTCGAAGAAGTCGGCGCGCTGCGAGATCTGGAAGCCGTGCTGCCGGCCGTCTTGTCCGATGCCGACCCGGCCCGCACCCGTCACGACTTGCCGGGTCACGAAGAACGGCGTCAGGTGACGGACGATGTCTGCGAACGGTGTCTGGCGGCGCATCAGGTAGTTCTCGTGACAGCCGTAGGACGCACCTTTGTTGTCGGTGTTGTTCTTGTAGAGCTGGATGCCACCGGCGCCGGGGATGGACGCGGCGGCGTGCGCCGCGGCCGCCGCCATCACCCGTTCCCCCGCCTTGTCCCAGATGACCGCGTCGCGCGGGTTGGTCACCTCAGGTGTCGAGTATTCCGGGTGGGCGTGGTCGACGTAGAGCCGCGCACCGTTGGTCAAGATGACGTTGGCGAGACCGATCTCATCGTCGGCGAGGGTGTCGGTGGCATCACGTCCCGAGGCCTGCACCTGCACACCGGTCGCGACATCGAAGCCGCGCGCGTCCCGCAGCGGCGACTCCTCCTCGAAGTCCCATCGCGGTCGCCGGTCGCGGGTGGCGGTCGTCGTCGCGGTGAGGTAGGCGTTGACGATCTGGCTCGAGGCAAGCATGTGGTTGGCGCTGGTCTGCCCCGGCACGGCGATGCCGTACTCGGTCTCCGTGCCCATCACACGCCGGACCGTCACATGCTCAGCCTAGCCGCCGACGAGTTGTCAGACGCTCAGCACGCTGTAGCGGTCTCAGCGTCTGACAAGTCGTGCGACCTAGAGGTATTGACCCGTGTTTGCCACGGTGTCGATCGAGCGGCCGGACTCGGTGCCCTTGCCGGTGACGAGCGTGCGGATGTAGACGATGCGCTCGCCCTTCTTGCCGGAGATCCGGGCCCAGTCGTCGGGGTTGGTGGTGTTGGGCAAATCCTCGTTCTCCTTGAACTCGTCGATGCACGCGGTCATCAGGTGCTGCAGCCGCAGCCCCTTTTGCGCGGTCTCGAGGAAGTCCTTGATGGCCATCTTCTTCGCGCGGGCCACGATGTTCTCGATCATGGCGCCTGAGTTGAAGTCCTTGAAGTAGAGGACTTCCTTGTCGCCGTTGGCGTAGGTCACCTCGAGGAAGCGGTTCTCCTCGCTCTCGGTGTACATCCGCTCCACGGTCCGCTGGATCATCGCTTCGACGGTGGCAGCGGCGCTGCCGCCGTGCTCGGCGACGTCTTCCGGATGCAGCGGCAGCTCCGTGACGAGGTATTTCGAGAAGATGTCCTTCGCGGCCTCGGCGCCCGGCCGCTCGATCTTGATCTTCACGTCGAGGCGGCCCGGGCGCAGGATTGCAGGGTCGATCATGTCTTCGCGGTTGGACGCACCGATGACGATGACGTTCTCGAGGCCCTCGACACCGTCGATCTCACTCAACAGCTGCGGCACGATCGTGTTCTCGACGTCGCTCGACACACCCGAGCCACGGGTGCGGAAGATCGAGTCCATCTCGTCGAAGAACACGATGACCGGAGTGCCTTCGGACGCCTTCTCGCGAGCACGCTGGAACACCAGGCGGATGTGCCGTTCGGTCTCGCCGACATACTTGTTGAGAAGCTCGGGACCCTTGATGTTCAAGAAGTAGGACCGACCTTCGCCCTTGCCGGCTTCGGCGACCTTCTTGGCCAGCGAGTTGGCGACGGCTTTGGCGATCAGCGTCTTGCCGCAGCCGGGCGGGCCGTAGAGCAGGATGCCCTTCGGCGGCTTGAGCTGGTGCTCGAGGAACAGCTCCTTGTGCAGGAAGGGGAGCTCCACGGCGTCGCGGATCTGCTCGATCTGCTCGCCGAGCCCGCCGATGTCGGTGTAGCCGATGTCGGGAACCTCTTCGAGGACGAGCTCCTCGACCTCTGACTTGGGGATGCGCTCGTAGGCCCAGCCGGAACGCGACTCGACCAGCAACGAGTCGCCGGCCCGCAACGGGGTGTCCAGCAAGGACTCCGCCAACATCACGATGCGTTCTTCGTCGGTGTGCCCGATGACGAGTGCCCGGTCGCCGCCCTCGAGGATCTCCTTGAGGAGTACGACGTCACCCTGCCGCTCGAACAGCCGCACCTCGACGATGTTCATCGCCTCGTTGAGCATGACTTCCTGGCCCTTGCGCAGGTCGTCGATCTCGATCGTCGGCGAGACGGTCACCCGCAGCTTGCGGCCGCCGGTGAACACGTCGACGGTCCCGTCCTCGTGGGCGTGCAGGAAGTAGCCGTAGCCGGACGGCGGCTGCGCCAGCCGGTCGACCTCTTCCTTGAGCGCGACGATCTGCTCGCGCGCCTCTTTCAGGGTGCCGACCAGCCGCTCGTTCTGGTTCACGACACCGGAGAGGTTGGTCTGGGCCTCGGTGAGCCGCTCCTCGAGCTGCCGGAGCTGGCGCGGTGACTCGGAGAGCTTGCGCCGGAGCATCGCGACTTCCTCTTCGAGGAAGGCGAGCTGCGTCGTCAGCTCGTGGGCCTCTTTCTCGAAACGCGCGGCACGAGCCTCAGCGTCGTCACGTGCGGACACGGGCCCCACCTCCTCCGGCGTTCTACGCGCTGTAGCGAGCCTATCCCTGAGCGTGTCCACTCACTCGCCGAACCGCCGCTAGGACGTTCACTCTTCCGCAGCGTCTCCCCGGCGGTCGGCCGGGGGCTCCCCGGCGGGCTCCTCCGGTCGGGCACCCTTCGCCGGCCGCCGCCGGCGCAGCGGCGGCGGGACTCCGGGCGCCAACCGGCGGGCAGTCACCAGGAATCCGGTGTGCCCGACCATCCGGTGGTCCGGCCGGACGGCAAGGCCGTCGACGTGCCAGCCCCGCACCAACGTCTCCCACGGCTGCGGTTCGGTGAAGGACCCGTGTTCCCGTAGCCCCTCCACGATGCGGGACAGCTGTGTCGTGGTGGCGACGTAGGCGCAGAGCACGCCGCCAGGCAGCAGTGCCTTCGCGACCACGTCGAGCAGCTCCCAGGGCGCCAGCAGGTCCAGCACCACCCGGTCGACGTCGCTGTCGTCGCACGACATCGCCAGGTCGCCGACCGTGAGCCGCCACGAGGGCGGCACCGCCCCGAAGAACCGCTCGACGTTGCGCCGGGCCACCTCGGCGAAATCCGCCCGCCGCTCGTACGACGACACCAGGCCGCCGTCGCCGACCGCTCGCAGCAGGCTGCAGCTGAGTGCCCCGGAGCCCGCCCCGGCCTCGATGACCCGGGCACCGGGAAAGATGTCTGCCATCTGCACGATCTGCGCAGCATCCTTCGGATAGACCACCGTCGCGCCCCGCGGCATCGACAGGACGTAGTCGGCGAGCAGCGGGCGCAATGCGAGGTAGGCGGTGCCACCGGCCGACGTCACGACGACGCCCTCCGGCTGTCCGATGAGCGTGTCGTGGGCGATGACACCCCGGTGGGTGTGGAACTCCTTGCCCGCGGCCAGCTCGATGGTGTGCCGACGGCCCTTCGGATCGGTCAGCTGCACGAGGTCGCCGGGCACGAACGGTCCCCGCCGGTCGCTCGCGTCCGTCATGTCGACGCAACCCCACCCGTCAGCACGTGACTCATCGCAGACCCGCAGCTTGCAGCGCGGCGACGAGATCGGTGCGGGACAGCACGCCGCAGACCGCGTCCGCCTGGTCAAGAACGAGGTACTCCGTCGCCGGCGTCTGCTGCACGGCCTGCAACAGCGCCTCGCCCGTCATGTCGGTGCGCAAAGTCAGCCCGTCGGCGAGCGGGCGGGCGAGGTCACTGACCGACACCCACGGCTGCCGCGCCGCCGGCAGTGCGGTCACCGCTGCCTCGGACACCAGACCGCTGGGCTTGCCGTTGCTGTCGACGACGACGAGAGCGCGCGCCCCGGCGTCGCGGGCCCGGCGTACGGCTTCGGCGACGGGCAGCTCGGCGGCGACCGGGAACGCGCGCCGGGTCATGGCGCGGATGTCGAGCTGCGGCAGGACGGTGCTGACCTTCGCCTGGGCGATCGCGATCGAGGCGTTGGTCCACATGAACACTGCGATGACGATGAGGTAGAGCGAGCCGGCCGTGCTGTTGCCCCAGCCGTGCGGCTTGGCGACGGCGAGACCCACCACCGCCAAAGCGAGTCCGCGGCCGATCCACCCGGCGGCGAGCGTCCCGCGGGCCTTGTCGTGGGTGACCTGCCACAACAGCGCACGGAGCACGCGACCACCGTCGAGCGGCAGCCCCGGCAACGCGTTGAACGCCGCGACGAACAGGTTGGCGAACGCGAACTCCTCGGCGAGGACCCAGGGCACGGTGTCGTGCCGGAACGCCTCCGCGATCGCCAGGCCGAGCCCACCGAGCAGCAGGCTGGTGAGCGGCCCCACCGCCGCGACCATGTATTCGCGGCTCGCCTTGCCGGGCTGCTCCTCGACTACCTCGGAGACTCCGCCGAGCATCTGCAGCACGACCCGCCGGACCTGCATGCCCAGCGCCTTGGCCACTGCGACGTGGCTGATCTCGTGCACCAGCACCGAGCCGTAGAGGAGGAGCACGAAGCCGAGCGAGACCGCATAGCTCGCGGTGTGGCCCAGCGTCGGCACCCGCCGGCGCACCTCGGGGGCATAGCTCACGGCGATGAAGATCACCACGAGGAACCACAGCGGCTGCACGATGATCGGCACCCCGAGGACGCGACCGACCTGCAGCCCGGCATTTCGCGCGGCCGGCGGCTTCGCAGGCTCGCCGTCGCTCATCCTGCGATGCTACGGGGCTGCTGCTGAAAGGATCGCTCACATGCTGCCCTGGTCCGCCGACCTCGCCGGTCGCCTCGACGAACACGTCA
>JAVEEH010000030.1 GCA_030840545.1 Frankiaceae bacterium
GAGAACCCGGCGTACGTCGTCGACCTGGGTCGCGATGTCGAACGGTCCGTCCGTCATTGACGGGGCGAGCCCGCGCTGCTGATAGGCCGCGATCTCGTAACCCACGCCGATCTCCGCGTCCAAGCCGTCGAGGTAGTCGTAGTTGAGTCCCGGACCACCGTGCAGCAGCAACAGCGGCGTGCCGTCACCGGCTACCCAGCCGACCAGCTCTCCGCCGTCTACCTGCGCCCGCAGCTAGCGTCTTGTCATACCGGGCCTCGTATGCGCAGCCATTCGTCGAAGGTCTGTGTCATCAGCTGGGCATCCGGCCCGGGCAGGAGCGCGCCGTTCGCCATCGCCTTGCCGGCCTGCCGGGAAGCCGAACGGGCACAACGACGGTGTGCTTCCTGCGGGCCCGCACGAGCTTGCGGGCCAGCTCCGGCAGCGGGTCGGCTGTGGGGCCGGCGAGGTCTGGGAGACGTCCCGCCGGCCGCCCGACAGCTGCCGTGGCAAGCACGTGCGCGACGTCCTCGGCCGCGACCGACTGGACCAACATCGCGGGCACGATCGCGAGCGGTCCACGCGCGGTGCGAGCGAGGATCTGGCCGGGGAACTCGTGGAACTGGGTGGCGCGCAGCACCGTCACCGGCACCTCGCCGGATAGCGCGAGACCTTCCTGCGCCACCTTTGCCTCGTAGTAGCCCCACGGGATCTGATCGATCCCGACGATCGAGAGCAGCACGTGATGGCCGACTCCTGCCCGGCGTTCGGCCTCGAGCAGGTTGCGCGTGCCGCTGGTGAAGAACTTCGTGGCCTTCGCCGTGTTGGTCGATGCGAGGTTGCTCACGTCGACGAGGGCATCGATGCCGTGAAGCGCGTCGTCGAGTCCGTCGCCGCTGACGATGTCGACTCCGCCGGCGCGGCTGAGCGAGACAGCTGCATGGCCGGCCTGCGTCAGGGCGCCCACCAGATGTCGCCCGACCGTGCCGGTGCCGCCCACCACCGCTATCCGCATGTCATCTCCCGGCCGCAGTCTCTCAGCCGGCACGCACCATCGCAGAGCTCTAGGCGACGACGCTCAGGCGGCGGAGGCTCGGGCGAGCGAGGCGATCGCCTGGCCGTGGGCGACGGCGGTGACATGTGCATCGCGACGCGACTGCTCGGCCAGTCCGCGGAACGCGTCCAGCGCCGGGTTGACGCCGGCGAGCGTCAGCTCGGCTTCGACCAGGTGCAGGTCGAGACCGAACACGTCGGCAAGGATGCGGCGTACCCAAGGGGTGGCATGGTCCCAACCTTCGCGGGGGGTGCCGGGGCCATATCCGCCGCCACGCGCGACGACAAGGACGGCTGGCCGGCCGGCCAACGGCGGCTCGCCGGCGGGCGAGAGGCGCGGGTCGGTGATGAGCAGGTCGACCCAGGTCTTGAGCTGAGCCGGGACGCCGAAGTTGTAGAGCTGGGTCGCGATGAGGATGGCGTCAGCCTCGAGGACCTCGTCGGCGAGCGTTGCCGCCAGCGCGGCCGCGTCGGTCTGCTGCGTCGTCCTGGCCTCGTCGTCGACACCACGCCCGCCGACCGCGTCGATCCACGACGTGACGGACAGTGGTGACGTGCCGACGTCGCGTCGCACGACCGTCCCCTCCGGGTGCTCGGCGCGCCAGGTGGACTCCACCGTGTCGGCGAGCTCGCGGCTCACCGAGCCGTCGGTGCGAATGCTGGTGTCGAGGCGGAAAAGGCGCATGTCGGGCTCCTCGGGTGGGTGACCACGTAGATCGTCTGCCTTGCAGAACATCTTGAATATAGATCTTCTTCCCCGTCTCGTGTCAACTACACTGGCGGCATGGCCACCCAACCGGTGCTGACCCCGACGCCCGGGGCGTGCGCCCATGCGCTCGGCAACGACCTGGGCTGGGGGCTGGGCGTCGCGCTACGCGCCTACGGAAAGGCAGCCACCGCGGTGATGGCGAGCCTGCCCGGCGGTCCCCGCAGCTATCAGGTGCTCACCGTGGCCAGTCGCGACCAGCCCGGCACGCAGCTGGCCATTGCTGCGCAGCTCGGGGTCGACCGCACGGTGATGACCTACCTGCTGGACGCCCTCGAAGAAGCCGGTCTCGTCACGCGCGCGCCCGACCCCGCCGACCGCCGTGCTCGGCGCATCGTCGTGACCAAGCGGGGCGCGGCCCTGCTCGCCGACCTCGACGAGCGGCTTCGCGACGTCGAGGCCCGCGTGCTGTCGGCGCTTGCTGAGGACGAGCGCGCCACGTTCCGCTCCTTGCTGCAGCGGGTCGCCGCCGCTGCCGACGCACTCGACCCGGTTGCTGACGCTTGCACGGAGCTGGCGCTCCCGACGACTGGGCCGTAACCAGCGACACCTGACGCGCGCCGGCTGGGTCAGTCGGTGGTGACGAGGCGCTCGATTCGGGCCAGTGTCGCCATCATGTTGGACCGCGTCTTACGTCGGTAGCCGCGGACCAACGTGCGCAGCCGCTCTTCGGACAGGTCCCAGCTCTCCCGGACGAGGGTTCCGCCGAGGACCGGCTCGAGCTCGTAGCGCCAGATCCGACCGCCGAATCGATGCCGCCACCGGGCCGCGTCGTGCGGTGGCCGGCTCTGCCAGGCGATCCGCCGGCCGTCCTCGAACTCAATGACGGTGCTCGTCATGGAGTAGGAACCGCCGTACTGCATGTTCATGCCGAAGGTCGCGCCCAGCGCCAGTCGCTCGGGCAGGTCGGTGGCGTCGCGAACTGTGCCGGACCCATCGATGTCCTTGTGGCGGCGCGGGTCGGCGATGAGCTGGAAGATGCGTTCAGGCGGTGCCGGGATGATCCGCTCGACCGACTCCACCCATCGCGTCATGGCGGAAGGCTATCCGCGCG
>JAVEEH010000286.1 GCA_030840545.1 Frankiaceae bacterium
GCCCAAGACGCTGGCCCTGTGCACGGACGAGGCGGTCGTCGGCGCGCCGTTCTATGTGATGGAGCGGGTGGCCGGTCACATCGTTCGCGACGCGCTGCCGGCCGGCTACGCCGATGAGCCCGAGCAACGGCGGGCGATCGGGGAGGGCCTCGTCGACGTGCTCGCGGCGCTTCATGCCGTCGACCCGGCCGCGGTCGGGTTGAGTGACTACGGCAAGCCGGCCGGCTATCTCGACCGGCAGGTACGCCGGTGGACGATGCAGTGGGACGCGACGCCGGAGCCGGAGGACACCAACGACGGGCCCGAGCTCGACCGGTTGGCGCAGCGGCTGGCCGACTCACTGCCGCAGCAGCCGTCCGGGCCGATCGTGCACGGCGACTACCGGATGGACAACTGCCTGCTCCACCCGACGCAGCCCGGCACGGTGGCGGCGGTCCTCGACTGGGAGCTGTCGACGCTGGGTGACCCGTTCGCGGACCTCGGCCTGCTCTACATCTACTGGCAGGAGGCCGACGACACGCAACAACAGCAGGACTCGCTCGTCATCCCGTCGGTGACGCGACTGCCGGGCTTCCCCACCCGGCGCGAGCTGCTCGATCGCTATGCCACCTTGACCGGGCGGGACGTCTCGCTGCTGCCCTGGTACATCGGCTTTGCGAGTTTCAAGCTGGCGGTCGTGTGCGCCGGCGTCGCCGCGCGAGGTCGCGCCGGCGCGATGATCGGCGAGGGTTTCATCGAGATGGCACAGCGCATCGCGCCGCTCGTGGCGATCGGCCACTCGTCCCTGGACGGCAAGCTCACCTAGCTCATGCGGGGCGGATGGCGTCAGGCCGGGTGGGTGAGGTACCAGCGGATCGCGGCTTCCATCGATCGGGCGAGCCGGCGCTGGAACGCGGCTGATGTCATCATCCGCGCGTCCGTGGCGTTGCGCATGTTGCCGCACTCGATCAGGACCTTGGGCTCCGTCGCGAGGTTGAGCCCCGCGAGGTCGCTGCGGTGAGCGATGCCGTCCTGTCCGTCGTAGGTGCTCGTCGGCATGCGGGTGCCGGTGAGGACCGCGTGGCGCAGAAAGCGGCCGAACCGTGCAGAGCTCGTGATGACGTGCCGGTTCTGCCGGTCGCGGACCGGCTCGAGGATCGCGAAGCCCCGACCGCTCGACGGTCCGCCGTCGCCGTGGATGTCGATCGCGATGTCGCTGTGCCCGGCGTTGAGCTTCTTCGCGCGCCGATCGACGCAGGGGCCATGCCCCTGGTTGTTCGTGCGGGTCATCACGACCGTGGCCCCGTCGCGCTGCAGGTCCCGGCGCAGATATTCGGCGACGCGGAACGCGAACCGGTGCTCTGGATAGCCGCCGTTGGTCGACGTGCCGGTGGTGTCGCAGTCCTCCCACTCGCGGCCGTTCCACACCTGCTGGTGCAGGTAGTTCGGGTAGGCCCAGTTGCGGCCGTTGTGCCCCGGGTCGATGCCCACGACAAAGCCGGCCAGCGGCTGCGGCGCGGATGGCGTGGCCGAGGCGAGGCGCATCGGCGTAGGGCCGACCAGGCCGGCGATCACGCCGGCGACGACGCCCGCCCGGAGCCAGCCCACCTTGACCCAAACCACCGCCCGAGTCTCTCAGCCGGTCGAAACCAACAAAACAGTGCGCGAAAGCGCTCAAGGATGACTCGGCTGCGGCCGAATTACATGGTTGTAGTTCCCACCTACCTGGAGGCTGCTGTGACGACTTCCCCCGTCATGCACCTGCTCGCCCGCGGCGTCCCGCTGACGCTGCTCATCGACCTCGCCGACCCGGCCGGACCGGACTCGCTCGGGATCAACTCCGTCGAGCGTCCGCCCGGCGACCCGATCTGGCTGGACGCTGCTGACCACGGCGGCTGGCGCCAGTTCATCTTGCACGCCGGCTGACGGCCCGCGCGGGGGTCAGCGGAGGTGGAGGCCCCCGTCGATGACCCAGACCTCACCGGTGACATAAGCCGACCGCACCAGGCTGACCACCACCTCCGCGACGTCGTCGGGCTGCCCCGAGCGCTGCAACGGCGCCATCGCCTGGACCGCCCCGCGGATGTCGTCCCAGTCGGCGGTCCACGGGGTGTCCACCAAGCCGGGTGCGACCGCGTTGACCCGGACCTGCGGGCCGACGACGTTGGCGAGCAGCCGGGTCAGGTGGTTGAGCGCGGCCTTGCTGACGGCGTAAGGGATCGACGAGCCCGTCGGCCGGACGCCGGCGAGCGAGGACACGTTGACCACGCAGCCGGCGCCGGTCTCCCGGAGGTGCGGCATCGCGGCCACCGTCGTCTGCCACGCGCCGACGACGTTGACGTCGAACAGGTGCCGGAAGACCTCCGGCGTCGCCGCCTCGAGGTCGTCGTGCGGGATGCGCTGCGTCGTACCGGCGTTGTTGACGAGCGCGTCGAGGCGGCCGAATCGCTCCACCGTCTCTCGCACGAGTCGCTGCGCGTCGTCGAGCACGGCGATGTCGGCCTGCACGTATTGCGCGGCGTCCTCGCCCAGCTCGGCGACCAGTGCCTGCCCGGCGTCAACGGACGTGACCGAGTTGACGACGACGTTGAACCCGTCGCCCGCCAACCGTCGTACGACGGCTGCGCCGATGCCCGAGGTCGAGCCGGTGACGAGTGCGACCCTGCCCGTCCCGGCCACGGTCAGACTCCGCCGGCGGCGGTGATGCCGCCGTCGATCGTGACCGTCTCGCCCGTGATCCACGATGCGTCGTCGGACAGCAGGAACGCCGCGAGCTTGGCCGTGTCCTCCGGGGTGCCGAGGCGCTTGAGCGGATAGTGCGCGGCCACCTCGTCTTCGCGGTCCTCATAGAGCGCCCGCGCGAACTTCGTCTTCACCACCGCCGGGGCGATCGCGTTGACGCGCACCTTCGGGCCCATCTCCATGCCGAGCTGACGGGTGAGGTGGATCAGCGCAGCTTTGCTGGCGTTGTAGGCGCCGATCGGCGACCCGGCACGAATGCCGCCGACCGAGGCGACGTTGAGCACGGCGCCGCCGTTGTCCCGCAGCCATGCCTCCCAGGCCCGCTGGGTCCAGGCGAGGCAGGCGACCACGTTGACCTCGAAGACCTTGCGCACGGCACCGAGGTCGGCCTCCATCATCGGGCCGTACTGCGGGTTGACCGCGGCGTTGTTGACGAGGTAGTCGAGCCGGCCGAACGTCTCCATGACGAGGTCGACGGCCGCTTGCTGATGCTCGGCGTCGTCCGCGCTGCCCCGGGCCGCGATGGCCCGTCCGGTGCCGTCGGGGTCGAGCGAGTTCACCGCGGCTTCGAGCTCGTCGGGCTTGCGGGCCGTGATGCAGACCTGGCCGCCGCGAGCGACGATCTCCGCCGCGATGCCGAGCCCGATGCCCCTGGTTGCGCCGGTGACCAGCGCAGTCCTGCCGGAGAAGTCGTCCATGGCCGGTGAGACTTCCACACCGGCGCCGTCCACATGGCCACCGGCGTCCACACCCTGGCCGAGGGACTTCCAGGGATCGCCGCCAGTGGGCGAGCGTGGTGGCCACCTACGGATGAGGAGCCGGAGATGGAACCGCAGATCCACATGCAGGGCAACCTGGTTGCCGACCCCAGCTATCGCGTGACGGCCGCCGGGTTGCACATGACGAAGTTCCGGATCGCGTCGAGCGGCCGGCGGTTCGACCGGGCTCGCAACGACTTCGTCAGCACGGACCCGGTCTACATGTCGGTCGTGTGCTTCCGGCAGCTCGCCGACAACGTCGCGATGAGCCTGCGCAAGGGCGACACGGTAGTGGTTCAGGGCCGGCTGACGTTCCGGGAGTACGACGACAGCCACGGCGGTCCGCGGCGGCAGGCCTACGAAATCGACGCGACCGCGGTCGGTCCGGATCTCGCCCGCTACAGCACATCGCTGACCCGGCCGACACGTGAGCTCGAGCCCACACCGGCCGGGCCTGTCGACGTGCCTCAACAGCCCGCCTACCCGAACGGTGCAGCGCCGATGGACAACCCGTGGACGGAGGCACCGGCCGTCGCCGAGGAGACCGCCGCCTGATGTGGACGGGCCGGCCCCGCGCCGACCGCCCGTAGTCTTGAGGCATGGCGCAGTACATCTATTCGATGCGCAACGTCCGCAAGGCCGTTGGCGACAAGGTCATCCTCGACAACGTCACCCTCTCGTTCCTGCCGGGCGCGAAGATCGGCGTCGTCGGTCCGAACGGTGCGGGCAAGTCCACGGTGCTCAAGCTGATGGCCGGCATGGACACCCCTTCCAACGGCGACGCGCTGCTCTCGCCGGGTTACACGGTCGGCATCCTGCTGCAGGAGCCGCCGCTCGATGACACCAAGGACGTCCGCGGCAACGTCGAGGAGGCGGTCAAGCCCATTCGCGAGATGGTCGACCGTTACAACGAGATCGCCGAGAAGATGGCAGTTGAATACACCGACGAGCTCGGCACCGAGATGGGTGAGCTGCAGGACAAGATCGACCATGCCGGCGGCTGGGACCTCGACTCCCGCATCGAGATGGCCATGGACGCGCTGCGCACCCCGCCCGGTGACGCCGATGTCACCGTGCTGTCCGGTGGTGAGCGGCGCCGGGTCGCGCTGTGCAAGCTGCTCCTGGAGGCGCCCGACCTGTTGCTGCTCGACGAGCCGACCAACCACCTCGACGCCGAGAGTGTGCAGTGGCTCGAGCAGCACCTCGCGCAATATCCCGGCACCGTGCTTGCGGTCACGCACGACCGTTACTTCCTCGACAACGTCGCCGAGTGGATCCTCGAGCTCGACCGCGGCCGCGCCTACCCCTACGAGGGCAACTACACGACCTACCTCGACACCAAGTCCAGCCGCATCAAGGTCGAGGGCAACAAGGACGCCAAACGCAAGCGGGAGATCGAGCGCGAGCTCGAGTGGGTGCGCTCGAGTCCGAAGGCGAGGCAGGCCAAGAGCAAGGCGCGGCTCGCTCGGTTCGAGGAGCTCGTCGCCGAGGCCGACCGGCACAAGCCGCTGGACAGCGACGTCATCCAGATCCCGCCGGGGCCGCGACTCGGTGATGTCGTCATCGAGACCGAGGCGCTGAAGAAGGGATTCGGCGACCGGGTGCTGATCGACGGGCTGTCGTTCTCGCTGCCCAAGGGCGGCATCGTCGGCATCATGGGTCCGAACGGTGTCGGAAAGACCACGCTGTTCAAGATGGTCGTCGGTGATGAGCAGCCCGACGGCGGCAAGCTCCGCGTCGGCGAGACCGTGCAGCTGTCCTACGTCGACCAGTCCCGTGCCGGGCTCGACCCGAAAAAGACGTTGTGGGAGACCGTCTCCGACGGCCTCGACTACATCAAGGTCGGCAAGATGGAGATCAACAGCCGCGCTTACGTCGCGTCGTTCGGGTTCAAGGGGCCGGACCAACAGAAGCCGACCGGCGTGCTGTCCGGCGGCGAGCGCAACCGCCTCAACCTGGCGCTGACGCTCAAGGCCGGCGGCAACCTGCTGCTGCTCGACGAGCCCACGAACGACCTCGATGTGGAGACGTTGCGGTCACTGGAGGACGCGCTCGAGGAGTTCCCCGGCTGCGCCGTGGTCATCAGCCACGACCGGTGGTTCCTCGACAAGGTGGCCACGCACCTGCTCGCGTGGGAGGGCACGGAGGACAACCCGGGCGAGTGGTTCTGGTTCGAAGGCGGCTACAGCGACTACGAGAAGAACAAGGTCGAACGACTCGGCGAAGAGGCCGCCCGCCCGCACCGCGTCACCTACCGCCGCCTCGTCCGCGACTGACGCCGGGCCGGTTCCCGGACCGTTCTTCGGCGAGGCAACGTCCGCGTTCGCGGACATCCCCAATGAGGTAGTTCGGGCGCTTGCGGATGTGGGTGGGGGGTGTTAGACTTCGAACACACGTTCG
>JAVEEH010000287.1 GCA_030840545.1 Frankiaceae bacterium
TTCGCGCTTGAACCGTTGGACGTCGCGGCCGAGCCGCTGGTGCGGCTCGTGCGCACGTTCCGGCCACATGTGATGACGACGTACGACGAGAACGGTGGCTATCCGCACCCGGACCACATCATGACCCACCGGGTCAGCATGGAGGCCTTCAATGCGGCTGCGGATCCGGAGCGGTATCCCGGCACCGGCGAGCCCTGGCAGCCGCTCAAGCTCTACTACCACATGACCTTTCACAAGCCGCGATTCCAGGCGTTGCACGACGCGATGGTCGAAGCAGGTCTCGAGTCGCCCTACGCCGAGCGGCTCGAGCAGTGGGAGGAAGCGGGCGACCACTTCAAGCGGGTGACCACCCGCGTGCCGTGCGGTGACTTCTTCGAGGTACGCGACCGTGCGCTGCTCGCTCACGAGACGCAAGTCGACCCGACGTCGTTCTGGTTCGCCTGCCCACTCGAACTCCAACGGCAGGCCTGGCCGACAGAGGACTACGAGCTCGCCGTCAGCACCGTCGAGACGGCGTTGCCCGAGGACGACCTGTTCGCCGGCATCCGTGCCAGCCGCGATGCGCAGGGGGCCCGGTGACCGTCCTAGCCGCGGGTCCCGTCACCGGCGGTCTGCTCGGCTTCCTCGTGGTGCTGGGGCTCGTGGTCGCGGCGGTGTTCCTGTTCCGCTCGATGCTCAAGCACCTGCGCAAGGTGCCGCCGACATTCGACGACGCACCTGACGACAGCACGGTGAAGAAGGACGGAGCCCCACCGGCCTGATCAGTCGTCGGTGCTGCCGCGCAGCCGCTTGACCTGACCGCGACGTCGCTTGTCCGTCAGCCGGCGCTCGCGCGCGGCACGGGTCGGCCTGGTGCTCTTGCGCGATGCCGCGGGCGGCGCGATCGCGGTGCGGAGCTGATCGGCCATTCGCGCAAGCGCCGCCTCCCGGTTGCGCAGCTGCGACCGGTGCTCGCTCGCTGACACCGTCAGCACACCGTCGACGAGACGATCGGCCAACCGCTGCATCGCGCGTTCCCGCAGCAGCTCCGAGAACGCTGTCGACCGTGCGACATCGACGCTGAGCTCGACCCGGGTGTCACTGGTGTTCACCGACTGTCCGCCCGGCCCGCTGGACCGCGAGAAGCGCCAGGACAGCTCGTGCGTCGGCACGACCAGCTTGCGGGAGACGACCAGGGGACGCATCCCGTGAGTGTCTCGCGTTGCACTGAACAAGGGTCGGGATCGGCTAGCGCGGCCGCCCGCGCGTGAAGGCGACCTGTTGAACCCAAGACCCGCGATCGACGAAGGGCTCGGTCGTGGACGGGCCCACGACGCCGGTGAGCGAGTCGAGATGGCTGATCGCGTGCGGACGCCGCCAGCCGGACTGCTTCGGGCCGTAGGTCTTCGTGAGCGTGCGCAGCGCAGCCGCGAGAGCGCTGCGCAGCACCTGCCGCGGCACCCGGTGCCCGGTGACGACCACCGGTGGTGGCAAACCCGCCCACCGCGGCCGGACGACCCGCAGCGCCAGGTTGTCGAGTGGTGTGACGTCGTACTGGTGGGCTTCGACGGCCAGCGTGTCGAGCCGGGCGCGCACGTCCGCCGGCAGACTGTGGAACAGCCGGTCCTTGACGGCGTCGCGGACGACGCGGAACAGGGTCGCGGCCGGGCCGTCCGTCACCGATGCAGGCGCGGTGCCGGCAGGTGACGACCCGCCTCGCGCTCCCGGTGCGTAGGCGCGGCTGTCCCAGCCGGCGAGCAGTCGCAGCGCGCTGCGCTCCGCGGCGGTCAGGCCGCTGGTGCCGCGCAGTGCGAGCAGCGCCGGCAAGTAGCCGTCGGCACGCATGTCGGACTGGCCGATCCTGGTGTCGATGCGCATGAGATCGGCCGGGCGGACCTTCGTGCGCGACCGCAGCAGTGACTTGATGACGGTGACGCGGTTGGCTGCGCCGCCCGGGCGGGTGTTGCTGCCGGACAGGTCACCGTCGAGCCAGCCGGCGGCCGGTTTGGTGTTCCAGTTCGCGACGAATCCAGCCTTCGGGTCGACGATGTGCGGCATGTTCCTGAACGGCAGCAGGCCGCGCGGGTCGTCGCGGCCGCGGCCGTCGAGGGGGAAGCGCTGGTCGACTCCGGCTGGTCGGCGGAAGTAACGCCCTGGATGCCAGTAGCCGATGTGCCCGGCGGAGTCGGCGGCGACGATGTTCTCGTTCCATGCGACGTGGCGGACGCCGGCGGCGACATCGGCCAGCGAGTGCGCGCGATCCCACGCGAGGATGCCTTCGACGGTGTCGTCGTCGTGCTTCCACTGCGCATAGGCGACGGAGCGCGCGTGCCGCCCGTCCTTGCTCGTTGCCACAACCGGACCGTGCCCGGTGCGGCACACCTGGTAGTCCTTCGAGAACGACGGCGGACCTGTCGGGACGCCGTTGACGCTCTGCCGGTAGTGCACGGTCTCGGTGCGGCACGACTCGTCGTTCCACACACCGTCGTGGAGGTATTGCGGCGGGCCGCCGTTGGGGTTGGGACGAGTCGTCTCGATGAAGCTGTCGATCGTCTTGGAGTAGCCGGTCGTCAGGCCCCATGCGACGTCGGCGTTGTGGCCGATCCCCACCGTCGGAATGCCCGGTACGCCGACGCCGCGGGCGTCGTAGCCGCCGCCGTGCACCTCGAGCTCCCACAGCAACGACGGGTAGGAGTAGTCAAGTTGCGGGTTGGACACGAGCATCGCGTGGCCGGACGCCGTCCGGCGGCCGCTGATCGCATAGGCGAACGATCCGCCGTGCAACGACCGTCGCCACGACTCGATGTGTGCGACGGCTGTCGCGGCGCCGGTAGCCGGAACGACGGCGGGCGTGACCACGGCGCCGGTTGTCGGCGCCGGCGCGTCCCCGGTGCCCGGTCCGGTCGCCAGCTCCAGCGGCACCGTCTCGGCATAGCGGGCGGCGCGGCGATAGTCGCGGGCACGCGCGGCCGGTGACCGGTCGCCACGGGCGGCGTTGGGGAAACGACGGCCGTCGATCGTCGTTACGGCGCGCGGGTTGTCATCCGGGAACAACGCGTCGAACATGCGACGACCCTTGGCCCGGCCATACCGCTTCTCCAGCTCGCGCAGGGTCGCGACGTTCGCCATCTCCAGGCCGCCCTGGGAGGCGACGTTGCGGGTGATGTAGACGCCGGCGGCCAGGGTGTCCTCGACCGTCCAGTCGGCCGGGGTCGTCGTCAGAACGCTGTATTCGGCGGGCAACAGACTCGGATCTGCCTGGGTCTCCTTGATGCGCGCCTCGACGCCGGCGGCATAGGCGGTGATGGCCGTGCGCCCGTCAGCGGAGAGCCGAGCGAGCATCGCGTCGTACTCGGCCTTCGTGTAGGTGAGGGTGCGCTCCTGCAGATCGGCCGGCACCCCCGCGGGTCCGGTCAGCTCGGCCAAGGTGCCCTGTGCGGTGCGGCGGATCGCGTCGATCTCGAAGAGCCGGTCGGTGGCCGCGGCGTAGCCCGCGCCGAACCAGACGTCGTGCCCGTTGTCGCCGTAGATCAGCGGCACGCCATGAGCATCCCGGTAGATCCGCACGCCGGCTGCGGGCTGCACCGGAGTGCCGGTCGGTGTCTGGAAGTCGGCCGACTTGCTGCGGGACGACCAGTACAACCCGCGCTGGTCGTCGACGTGGGCACCGAAGTCCGACGGCTTGCCGTCGGCCTCGTACTGCGCCTGCCCGGCGCTGGAGAAGAAGCCGCTCTCACCCGGGGGCAGCACGGTGCGGGCGGACAGATGGCTGCCCGGCGGATGGTCCACGCTCGCGGTCGCGACGGCGGCGGTCGCCGACACGACCGATGACGAGGTGGTGACTGCCAGCAGTGCGGCCGCGACGGACAGGTGGAGGCGGCGCATGCGTCCCACCATGTCATGCGACCCGATCGACGACGTGGGCGATAACCGTTGGCGGATCCGTCACCGGGCGAGTAGGACAGAACGGTGCCCGCGATGGACATCCGACCCGTGCTCGAGGAGCACGCCGCTGCGTTGTGGCATCAGGTCGACGAAGCCACACGTGGTCCCGACGTGCCGGCCGACCCGGTGTCCGAGCTGCTGCCGCGGCTCGACGACAGACCTGAAGGCGGCGAGCGTTCCGAGCTCTGGCTGGGAGTGGTGGACGGCACCGCTGTTGCCATCGGTGACATCCGGCTGCCGTTGCACGACAACACGATCAGTGCCGAGATCGACGTCCGGGTGCGTCCCGACCATCGCCGCCGGGGTCGCGGTCGCGAGATGGTCGACCACCTGCTGCGCCGCGTCACCGCCGAAGGTCGGTCGCGAGTGTTCGGCGAGATCGACGAGCCGCTCGTCGACGCACCGGGCGATCCGGAGCACCCGGGCCGCGGCTTCGCCCGGTCTCTCGGTGCCCGCCCGGTGCTGTTCGAGATCCGGCGCAGCCTCGATCTCACGATGCTCGACTCGTCGAAGGTCGCGGCGCTGCGCGCCGAGGCGGCCGGGCGTGCGGCCGGTTACTCGCTGGTGCAGTGGGTCGACCGCGCCCCCGTCGATGTGCGCGACGACCTTGCGGCGCTGATGGCCCGGATGAGCACCGACGTGCCGCTGGACGACATGGAGTGGGAGCCGGAGGTGTGGGACGCCGCGCGGGTGCTCGCGAAGGAGGATGGCGCGATCGCCCGCGGGCGGACCCGGATCGTCAGCGCCGCGCGCCATGACGACACCGGGCGCCTGGTGGGCTACACCGACATCGGCGTCAACGCCCAGCGCCCGGGGATCGCCTACCAGTGGGACACGATCGTCGCGTCGGAGCATCGCGGTCATCGGCTCGGCATGCTGATGAAGGCGGCCAACCTCGAGCAGCTGCAGCAACGCGTGCCTGGGGTCCGGCTCGTCCACACCTGGAACGCCGAGGTGAACCGGCACATGATCGCGGTGAACGAGGCGCTCGGCTTCCGCGCCGTCGAGCGTTGGCGGGAGTGGCAGCTGGACCTGGGCACCTGAGTGCTGCTGTCGGCCGCGGTGACAGTCTGAGGACGATGTCCAACCGACTCGACACCGCGACCAGTCCGTATCTGCAGCAGCACAAGGACAACCCGGTCGACTGGTGGCCATGGGGGGCCGAAGCATTCGCTGCGGCGCAGCGGCGGGGAGTCCCGATCCTGCTGTCGGTCGGTTACGCCGCCTGCCACTGGTGCCACGTCATGGCCCACGAGTCCTTCGAGGACGAGCAGGTCGCGGCCTATGTCAACGAGCACTTCGTGTGCGTCAAGGTCGATCGCGAGGAGCGCCCGGACGTCGATGCCGTCTACATGGAGGCGACCCAAGCCATGACCGGGCATGGCGGGTGGCCGATGACCTGCTTCCTCACCCCGGCGGGGGAGCCGTTCTTCTGCGGCACCTACTTCCCGCCCACCGACCGTCCCGGCATGCCGTCGTTCCTGCGCGTCGCCGCGTCGGTGGCAGACGCCTGGACCAACCGGCGCGAGGAGCTGGAGGCGGCGGGCGCGGACGTCGTACGGCAGCTCGCCGAGCACGGCCGGCCGGCACCGGCCACCGGCCCCGGGCTGCCCGCGGCCGCCCTGGACGCCGCCGCCGCCCGTCTCGATGCCGAGCACGACGACCGGTGGGGTGGTTTCGGGGGAGCGCCGAAGTTCCCACCGTCGATGGCGCTCGAGTTCCTGCTCCGCCATCACGCCCGCACCGGCGACGAACGCAGCCTGGCGATGGTCTCGACGACCTGCGAGCGCATGGCCAGGGGTGGCATCTACGACCAGCTCGCCGGTGGTTTCGCGCGCTACTCCACCGATGCGCACTGGGTGGTCCCACATTTCGAGAAGATGCTCTACGACAACGCGCTGCTCAGCCGGATCTATGCGCACTGGTGGCGGGCCACGGGCGAGCCACTGGCCCGGCGCGTCGCTCTCGAGACCTGCGACTGGATGCTGAGCGAGCTCCGCACGGCGGAGGGTGGTTTCGCCTCGGCGCTCGACGCCGACAGCGAAGGCGTCGAAGGCAAGTTCTATGCGTTCACCGCTGCCGAGGCCGGCCCGGTCGCGGCCGAGATGTTCGCCGTCACGGACGAGGGCACGTTCGAACACGGCCAGTCGGTGCTGCAGCTGCTCGCCGATCCGGTGGACCCGGTGGCGTTCGCGGCCGAACGCTCGCGACTGCTGTCGGCCCGCTCCCAACGGGTCCGGCCGGCGCGCGATGACAAGGTGGTTGCGGCCTGGAACGGCCTCGCCATCGCCGCGCTGGCCGACTGCGGCGTTCTGCTGGACCGGCCCGACCTCGTCGACGCGGCCGTCCGCTGTGCCGAGCTGATCGCGGACGTCCATGTCGTAGAGATCGACGGCGAGAGCCGGTTACGACGGGTGTCGCGCGACGGCGCCGTCGGCACGCCGGCCGGTGTGCTCGAGGACCACGCCGACGTCGCCGATGGGCTGCTCGCGCTGCACCAGGCCACCGGCGCGCGTCGGTGGCTCGACCTCGCTGGCCGGCTGCTCGACTCGGCGGTGGCGCATTTCGACGACGGCAACGGTGGCTTCTACGACACCGCCGATGACGCTGAGCGGCTCGTACGACGCCCGCAAGATCCC
>JAVEEH010000315.1 GCA_030840545.1 Frankiaceae bacterium
GCAGATCCTTGCCGTCGCGGCCGGAGGCACCCTGCACCAGCACCTGCCGGACGTACTCGGCCACGAGAAGCACCGGCCCGCGCCCGGCGTCTACGGCAGCCACCCGGCGCGGTTCGCCGCCGGCAGCCGGATCGCCGGGCTGCTCGGTGAACGGACCGAGGTGGCGACCTACCACCACCAGGCCGTCGACCACCTTCCGGACTCCGTCGACGCGACCGGCTGGGCCGACGACGGCACCGTTGAGGCATTCGAGGTCCGGGCCGCGGGTTGGGCCGTGGGGGTGCAGTGGCATCCGGAGGTCCATGACGGCGCAGCCCTGTTCCGGGCGTTCGTCGAGGCGTGCGCGATGTGGCGCGACGCCGATCCGAGCCGCCGAACGACGGTCCGGCCATGAGCGCCGGCAACGTGCGGGCACTCTGGGCCCGGTCCGTGTTCTGCCCGGTCCCGGTCCGCAACGCCTTCGAGGTCACGGTCGAGCGGTTGGCGCAGGGCATCCGGTTGGGGGTGCTGGCCGAGGGCGACCGGCTGCCGCCCGAACGAGAGCTGGCCGAGACGTTCGGGGTCTCCCGGGTCACCCTGAGAGAAGCGATCAAGACACTGCGCGACGCAGGTCTGTTGCGGTCCCGGCGCGGTCGTGGCGGTGGCACATTCGTCGTCACTCCGACCGGCCAGCGGCCACCGAGCGCGGCCGGGCCGGTCAGTGCCCCTGCACTGAACGACGTGCTGGAGCTGCGACACATCGTCGAGCCCGGTGCCGCCGCGCTCGCCGCGACCCGCACCCTGTCCGCGGCCGACCGGGCCACGCTGCACCGCTGCCTGCGAGAGGCGACCGACTGCAGTCCCGAGAGCCGGCGCCTGGCCGACTGCCGCTTGCACATGGCGATCGCAGCAGCCGGCGAGAGCCCGTCCGTCGTGGCCGTGGTCGCCGACATCCAGATGCGGCTGACCGAGCTCCTCCGGGGCATTCCGGTGATTCCCGCCAACATCGCTCATTCCGACCGGCAGCACGCGGCCATCATCACGGCCATCCTCGCCGGCCAGCCCGACCTCGCCCGGACCACGATGGAAGAGCACATCGATGGCACCTCAGCCCTGCTGCGCGGTCTCTTGCCCTGACCGCCGCGGATGCACGTCCCCCAGGAGGTACGGTCAGCGGACCTTCTACGAAGGGAGCCCAGATGCCGCCCGATCGGTTGACTGTCGAAGAGCTGCGCACCGACGTCGACAACGGCTCGATCGACACCGTGGTGCTCGCGATCGTCGACCTCCAGGGCCGGCTGCAGGGCAAGCGCTTCGACTCGCGGCACTTCGTCGACGAGATCGTGGCGAACGGCACCGAGGGCTGCAACTACCTGCTGGCCGTCGATATCGAGATGAACACCGTCGACGGCTATGCGATGTCGTCGTGGGAGCGCGGTTACGGGGACCTGGTCATGACTCCCGACTTTGCGACCCTGCGCCGAGTCCCCTGGCAGCCCGGCACCGCCCTCCTGCTCGCCGATGCGCAGTGGCTGGACGGCGCGCCGGTGGTGGAGTCGCCCCGCCAGATCCTGCGCGGCCAGCTCGACCGGCTCGCCGAACGCGGCTGGCAGGCGATGGTCGGCACCGAGCTCGAGTTCATCGTCTTCGACGACAGCTACGAGTCCGCCTGGTCCAAGCGTTACGTCGACCTGACGCCGTCGAACCAGTACAACGTCGACTACTCCATCCTGGGCACGAGCCGGGTCGAGCCGCTGCTGCGGGACATCCGCATCGGGATGCGTGACGCCGGCATGCAGGTCGAGTCTGCCAAGGGCGAGTGCAACCTCGGCCAGCACGAGATCGCCTTCAAATACACCGACGCGCTGACGACGTGCGACAACCACGTGATCTACAAGAACGGCGCGAAGGAGATCGCTGCCCTGCACGACTCGTCCCTGACGTTCATGGCGAAGTACAACGAGCGGGAGGGCAACTCCTGCCACATTCACCTGTCGCTGCGGACGCCGGACGGCGAGCCGGTCTTCGCCGGCGACCGGCCACACGGCACGTCGAAGGTCTTCGAGCACTTCCTCGCCGGGCAGCTCGCCGGTCTGCGGGAGCTGAGCTATTTCTTCGCGCCGAACATCAACAGCTACAAGCGATACCAGGCTGGGTCGTTCGCGCCGACAGCCGTGATGTGGGGACTGGACAACCGCACCTGCGCGCTGCGGGTCATCGGTCACGGCCCGAGCCTGCGCTATGAGAACCGGGTGCCCGGTGGCGACGTCAACCCTTATCTCGCTGTTGCCGCGATGATCGCCGCAGGTCTGCACGGGATCGACAACGCACTAGCTCTTCCCGAGCCCTACGCCGGCAACGCCTACGTGGCGGACGCGTCACGCGTCCCGGCTTCGTTGCGTGAAGCCGGCGCGCTGCTCGACGGCAGCACGATCGCGCGTGCAGCGTTCGGTGACACCGTGGTCAACCACTACACGAACGCGGCCCGCGTCGAGCTCGCCGCGTTCGACGCGGCAGTCACCGACTGGGAACGCGTCCGCAGCTTCGAGCGCATGTAGGGACATGAGGCCAGCAGTGACCACGACCTACGACGTCATCAACCCGGCGACCGAGCAGCGGGTGACGACCGTCGACCTGTTCGACGAGGCGGCGACGGACGCCGCGATCGCCCGATCCCGGCGCGCCTTCGAGACCTGGCGCCAGGTGGCGCCCGGCGACCGGGCCCGACTGCTGCGCCGCTTTGCAGAGGCGGTCGACGCGGACCGCGAACGGCTGGCGCAGCTCGAGGTGGCGAACTCGGGCCACACCATCGGCAACGCCCGCTGGGAGGCCGGCAACGTCCGCGACGTGATCGCCTACTACTCCGCGACACCGGAACGGCTGATCGGCCAGCAGATCCCGGTCTCGGGCGGGATCGACGTCACGTTCCACGAGCCGCTCGGCGTCATCGGCGTCATCGTGCCGTGGAACTTCCCGATGCCCATCGCGTCGTGGGGCTTCGCGCCCGCGCTCGCGGCCGGCAACACCGTTGTCATGAAACCTGCCGAGCTGACGCCGATGACGGCCATGCGGCTGGCCGAGCTCGCGCTCGACGCCGGCCTTCCGGAGGACGTCTTCCAGGTGCTGCCCGGGAAGGGCAGCGTCGTCGGCCAGCGCTTCGTCGACTCCCCCGACGTCGCGAAGATCGTCTTCACCGGGTCCACCGACGTCGGCCGGCAGGTGCTGGCCGGCTGCGCCGCGCAGATCAAGCCGGTGACCCTGGAGCTCGGTGGCAAAAGCGCGAACGTCGTCTTCGCCGATGCCGACATCGAGCAGGCGGCGGCAACCGCGCCCTCCGCGGTCTTCGACAACGCGGGTCAGGACTGCTGCGCCCGGTCGCGCATCCTCGTCGAGCGCACGGCCTACGACGAATTCATGGCCGCGTTCGAGACCGCGGTCGGCCGCGTCGTCGTCGCGGACCCGGCAGACGACAAGACCGAGATGGGACCGTTGATCAGCGCGGCGCACCGGGACCGGGTGTCGTCGTACGTCCCCGACGAGTCGCTGGTCGCGTTCCGCGGCACGGCGCCGGACGGACCCGGCTTCTGGTTCCCACCGACGGTGCTCACGCCGACCGACCCGCGGGACCGGGTCCTGCACGAGGAGATCTTCGGCCCGGTCGTCGCCGTGGTGCCGTTCGACGACGAGGCCGAGGCGATCCGGATCGCCAACGACAGCGAGTTCGGCCTGTCCGGCTCGATCTGGACCCGGGACATCGGTCGGGCGATCCGGGTGAGCCGCGGCATCGAGTCCGGCAACCTGTCCGTCAACTCACACTCGTCGGTCCGCTACTGGACGCCGTTCGGCGGCTTCAAGGCCTCCGGACTCGGCCGCGAGCTCGGGCCGGATGCGCCGCTCGCCTTCACCGAGACCAAGAACGTGTTCTTCGCGGACAACTGACCCAGCCCCGTCACGAACCAGGAGCACGCCATGGCAGCAGTCCCCGGGCGGTTGTCCGGCAAGGTCGCGGTCATCACCGGGGCCGGCAGCGGCATCGGCCTCGCCACCGCCCGCCGCTTCGCCGCGGAAGGCGCCCGGGTGGTCTGCGCCGACGTCGACGAGGCATCGGGCACGGCCGCTGCCGCCGAGGTGGACGGGACCTTCATCCGGGTCGACGTCACCGACGAGGAGCAGGTCCGCTCCCTGTTCGCCCAGGCCGTCGAGACCTACGGCGGCCTGGACGTGGCGTTCAACAACGCGGGCATCTCCCCGCCCGACGACGACTCGATCCTCACGACCGGCCTCGACGCGTGGCGGCGGGTCCAGGAGGTCAACCTGACCTCTGTCTATCTGTGCTGCAAGTTCGCGATCGAGCAGATGCTCGCCCACGGGGGCGGCTCGATCATCAACACCGCTTCGTTCGTGGCCGTGCTGGGCTCGGCCACCTCGCAGATCTCCTACACGGCCAGCAAGGGCGGGGTGCTGGCGATGAGCCGCGAGCTCGGCGTGCAGTTCGCCCGGGAGGGCATCAGGGTCAACGCGCTGTGCCCTGGGCCGGTCAACACTCCCCTGCTCAAGGAGCTGTTCGCCAAGGACCCGGAACGGGCCGCCCGCCGGCTCGTCCACGTGCCGATGGGCCGGTTCGGCGAGGCCGAGGAGATCGCCGCTGCAGTGGCTTTCCTGGCCAGTGACGACTCGTCGTTCATCACCGCCTCCACCTTCCTCGTCGATGGCGGCATCAGCGGCGCCTACGTCACCCCCCTCCCCTAGATCGCGGGATACGGCCCTTCTATGGGCCACATGCGGCAATTGATCTGTGAATCCGGCAGGAATCGCCGGGGCGAGTGAAGAACAGCGGCTCTCGATGCCGAAGAGAACAGCGTGACCCCCGCGATGCCTGCGCGTGGCCCCGGCCGTCGAGCCGCCGGCCTCGCCGCTGCGGCAGTGGCCGCGTCGATCGTGGCGCTGCCCTCGACGCCCGTGTCCGCCTCCGCCGGGCGGGGCGGCGGCCATGGTGACTACACGACCAACTGTCCCCGAGCCGAGAGCCTCGTGGCCGGCACGGTCTGGCACAAGCACACCCTCGCCCCCGGGCTCACGCTCAAAGAGGGCCAGCACAACGACGGGCGCGGCTTCGTGCGGATGCACGTGCTCACGGTCGACCTGACCAACCGCCACCTGATGTTCGCCCCGCTGGCCCGCAAGCTCGCGATGCGCACCCCGCTCTCGCAGCTCGCGGCCGGCCGCCCGCAGCTGCTCGCCGCGACCAACACGGGCTTCTTCGACTTCCAGTACGGCGCGCCCCTCGGGCCGGTCGTGACCCGCGGCCAGATGATCATCGGGTCGGCCCATCCGGCCACGGTGGTCGGCTTCGGCCCCACCGGGCTCGCCCAGGTGGGTCACGTCGCTCTCGCCGCGACCGTCACCTCACGCTCCGGCTCCCGCCCGCTCGCCGGGCTCAATCTCCTCCACCCACCGCAGGGAATCACTGCCTACACCTCCCGCTGGGGCTCCGAACAGGTCGACACGCCGCGCGACGCCGTGGCCCGCTACGTCGACAACGGGGTGGTGACGTCGGGCACCGGCCGCTACGACGGCGCTCCGAACTCCGGCTACCTGCTCGTCGCCCGCGGCCAGAGCTCCATCGACTGGCTCAAGTCGCTGAACCGCGGCGGCGCGACCACCGTGAGCCAGGGCGTCACCAGCGACACTCCGAAGCCGTTCCGGCAGGCCTACAACGTCGCCGCCCAGATCGTGGCCGTCGGCGGGCGAGCGCGCACCGGCATGAACTGCCGCACGCGCTATCCGCAGCCGGCCCGCACCGCGATCGGCATTCTCAACCATGGCCACACGCTGATGCTGACGTTCGTCGACGACGACCCCGGGACCGCCATGCACGGGCTCGACGCCAACCAGATGGCGCGCGTGATGGCCGATCTCGGCGCCAACCAGGCCTACCTGTTCGACGGCTCCGGCTCGACCGAGCTGCTCGCCCGCTTCCCGAGCAAGCCCTCGGCCCTCTCCTTGCGCACCTACCTCACCGACGGCGAAGAGCGGCCGATGCCGGTCGGCTTGGGCATCTTCCGGCGCTGAGGGCGGCACCGTCGTCGTACGACGATCTCGCGAGCTCAGCCGCCGTTCGACGAGAAGTGCTGGTAGTCCGGCGATGACCCCCACGACCCGCCCCAGCCCCAACGCACCGCCGTGAAAGCGTCGACCGGAGCGGAGCCGGGCACGATCATCCCCGGCCGCACGTCGGACCGGTTGGTGTAGCGAGCGCCGGCGGGCGGCAGGACCTTGCCGTTGAGCTGGTAGGGGTTCTCCAGCGGGTCGATGTCGACGGCCTGGCCGTAGGCGTGCATCGACCAGTGCTTCGGCCCGTCGGAGACCGCATAGCGGCAGTTGAACGCCGAGGTGTTGTCCGCCGCCATCGACTTGTTGTCGTTGCCGCCGAAGGCGGCGACCGGCTGCATCTGCCGGATCGGGAACCGGGCGGCGTAGATCGCGCGGAAGGCGGAGACGTAAGCGGAGACGTAGGACGCGTTCACGATCAGCGTCCCGCTGTGCGCTCGGCCGTCGAAGCCCCAGATGCTCAACGAGAGGGCCCGGAGTGCGCTCGGCCCGACCGGGCAGCCGGAGTGCCAGCTCCTGCCGAGCGCTGCCGCGGTCACCGTGGTGGACCGCCAACGGAACGGCGCGGCCGCAGTCGCGGGAGCCTGCGTGGTGCGGGTCGGCGGCGGCGCGTGGTGCTGGCGATGTGCCGGGGTCGGGGTCGGCGCCGGGCTCGTCGGCCGGATGCTCGACGGGAGCGGGGAGCCTGACGGGGCCGCGTGCGTCCCCGCCTGGCCGCCACTCGTGCAGCCGGCGAGCGCGACCAGCCCAGCGAGCGTCGCGCCGACCGCCACGCACCGCCGCATCGTTGACCCTCCTGCCAGGTTCGGCCGTTAGCGTAAGTGCTGTGGGTGGGATCCGGACGTGGGCGAGCGTCGTGGTCGCCGCCGCGCTAGCGGGATGTGGCGCGAACGCCGGGGCGGCGGTGCACGGCGAGGTGGCGCCGGCCGGCCAGCCTCCGTCTGCCCCGGCGGCCGCGGCGCGGGCGGCGGCGCCGGCACTGCTCGTCGACCACCTCCGCGGTGTGCACGACGCGCGCCAGGTCGTCTCCGTCGTCGCGTCGGGCTATGGCAGCACCTACGCCACGGTGCGCGCCTTCGCCAAGACCAGTCACGGGTGGCGGCAGACCTTCGGCCCGTGGACGGCGCGCATCGGCCGCAACGGTTTCGCCCCGCGCGGGGACAAGCGCGAGGGTGACGGCCGGACGCCGACCGGCTCGTTCCACCTGCAGTTCATGTTCGGCGTCGACCCCAACCCGGGCGTGCATTTCCGTTATCGTCAGTCGCAGTCGACAAGCAAGTGGGACGACGACTCGGCGAGTGCCAACTACAACCGCTGGGTGGACACCCGCTCCGGCTATCCCGGCCGCAACCCCGAGTCGATGCGGGTGCTGCCCGTCTACCGCTACGGCGTTGTCGTGGCCTACAACACGGCGCGCACACCTGGGCGCGGAAGCGCGATCTTCTTCCACGTGACCGACGGGCAGTCCACCGCCGGGTGCATCGCGGTCAGCCGTTCGCGGGTCGTCCGGTTGCTCCGCTGGCTGCGGCCAGTCCGCAAACCTCGCATGATCATGGGCACCAAGGCAGCCGTCACCAGCTGACGGCCTCAGGTGTCCGCGGCTGGTGCCCTGAGCTTCGGCAGCAACGGCACCCAGGTCGCCGCGCGCAGGCAGCCCGTCCAGACCCCGGCCGCGTAGGCCGTGTCGTCGGCGAGGCTGGCAGCGACGAAGCGCAGCACCCCGACCGGAGGACGCCGGCGGCTCCACCGCACGGTCGGCGGGACCGCGAGCAGGGTCAGCATCGCCAGCCGCTTACGCCCGCCCGGGGTCGCGACGACGAGGGCCGGGCCCCACAGCTGCAGACCCCACCGGCCCAGCCCGGTCACGGTCCGCCCGACACCGCGCCCGGCCGCCTGCACCATGGGTGTTGCGCGCAGCTCCGAGCGCCGGGCCAGCCCCGCCACCGCGACCGGGGCGAGGAGGCCACCCAACGCCGGACCGGCCAGCCGGCTGCCGTGCCGGACACCGAGCGCACCGGCGCTGGTGCCATAGCGGAACCGCCGGCGCAGCCAGCTCGGCCACGACGCCGGCTCCGCGTGCGCCGCGCGGGTCGTGGGGTCATAGCGGACCGACCACCCGGCATCAGCGAGCCGCCAGACGAAGTCGACGTCCTCGCCGACGCGTAGACCCGCGTCAAAGCCGGCGACCGCCTCGAACGCAGCGCGACGCACGATCATCACCGTGCTCGGCACATAGCCGACAACGCCGCCGGGACGGACGTTCACGGGCTCGCATCCCATGTCGAGCGGTGAGCCGACTCCGGCGAAACCGCGCAATGCAGCGGATGCAGCCGGCATCGGTTGGGCGGTGATTCGAGGTGCGACCGCGCCAACGCACGGGTCGGCGAGATGGCGGCAAAGCCGCCGCAGCTGCTCGGGAGTGACCAGGCAGTCGCTGTCGACGAAGGCGACCGCGGGCGCGGTCGTCGCCTCGACACCTGTGTTGCGGGCGGACGCTGGTCCGGCGTTGACCTCACGTCGTACCAGGCGCACCTGTGACCTCGCGCCGACGACGCGCGCCAACGCGTCCGGGTCCCGGGACGCGTCGTCGACGACGACGACCGGCAGACCGGCCAAGGCGTCGAGGCACGCCGCCAGGGCCTCGGGACGGTCGTAGGCCGGGACCACGACCTCGAGCGCAGGCGTGGAAACCGCGACCGGTGGATGCGGATGGGCGAGTCCGGCATCGACCAACCGACGGGCGAGCGCGCCGATCGCCGGGTCGTCGACGGCCGCCCCGCGCCGCAGGCTGCGGACCAGGCCGGCGCCGCGCCGGGTCAGCCGCAGCAGCCGCCACGGCGAGCCGCCATAGAGGACCCCATCGTCCTGGCCGAACCGCGTGCCGACGTCGAACGTGACGGTGAACCCGACCGGCAGCGGCGGCCGCGAGCTCACACGGACAGCCCGCCGTCGACAGGCAGCGTCGCGCCGGTGATGCCGCTGCTGTCGGGGCCGGCGAGCCAGGCGATGGCCGCCGCGACCTCCGCCGGGGTGAGCAACCGGCCGATCGGCTGCTGCTCGACGAAGCCCGAGGTGTCGGGCAGGTCGTAGAGGACGGCGGAGGCGTCGAGCGCCGGCGTCGCCGTGGAGCCGGGGCTCACGGCGTTGGCCGTCACACCGGTGCCGGCGAGATCGGTGGCGAGAGCTCGGATGAAGCCGGCGACGCCGGCCTTTGCGGCGCAGTAGGCGGCGAGCCGCGGCAGGCCGCGGGTGGCGGCCGCGGAGGCGATCCCGATGAAGCGTCCGCTGCGCGGTTCCGGTCGCTCCAGCTGGGCGGGCACGGCCACCCGCGCGAGGTTGAGCACCCCGCCGAGGTCGATGTCGAGCACGGCCCGCTCGGCGGCCAGGCCGGTCTTCCACTGCGGCGCTCCGCCGGCGACCACGCCGGCGATCGCAAGCGCCGCGTCGAGCCCACCGTAGGTCGCCAACGCGTGGTCCACGGCGCGGGCAAGCGCGTCGAGATCGCGTACGTCGGCGACCACGGTGCTCACGGCACCGAGCCCGCGCAACGACTCGAGCTCGGCCCGGGTCCCGAGGGGATACGGCACTGCCGGGTCGTCGTCACACAGGTCGACCGCGACAACCGACCAGCCATCGGCGACAAGCCGTCGGACCGTGGCCGCACCGATGCCTCGGGCCGCTCCGGTGACGATGGCGACCCGCGTCATTGCGATGCGGACACGCCGAGCCGTCGGGTGAAGCCCGGCGGCATCACCACGTCGTCCGGCGTCAGGTCGTGAACCGATGACTTGCCGAGGCCGAGCAACGCGGAGTCGATGCCCGCGCGGAAGATGTCGAGCACGTTCTCGACGCCGGCCTGACCATTCGCGGCGAGCCCCCAGAGATAGGCGCGGCCGATCATGACCGCCCGGGCGCCGAGCGCGAGTGCCTTGACGACGTCGCTCCCCCGGCGAACCCCACCGTCGAGGACGACCTCGATCTGGTCGCCGACCGCCGCGACCACCTCGGGCAGGGCGCGGATCGACGCCGGCGTCCCGTCGAGGTTGTTGCCGCCGTGGTTGGACACCGAGATCGCCGTGACACCCGCAGCGACCGCCGCCTTCGCGTCGTCGACGCGGACGACACCCTTGAGCATGAACGGGCCACCCCACTGCTCGCGCATCCACGCGACGTCGTCCCACGTCGCCGGCGGTGTCTGCATCCACTCGCCATAGGCACCGAAGAATGTCGGTGCCGGCTCACCGGGCGCGGCCAGGTTGGGC
>JAVEEH010000323.1 GCA_030840545.1 Frankiaceae bacterium
CGGCGCTGCCGCAGGCCGGCGGTCGCGTGCTCGCCCTCATCCAGAAGTCGTCCTTGCGCCTCGAGCAGTATCCGAGCCTCACCATGCAGATGCGGATCTCCGTCGAGGGCAATGGGCAGAAGGTGTCCGTCGACGTCAGCGGCGCCTTCGACCTGCGTTCGATGAGCGGCACCTTCCATTCGTCGCTGCCGCAGGGGCTGGGAACGTTCCAGGGCCTCGAAGTGGGCTCGACGATGTACGCGAAGGTCGACCCCGCGCATCTCGCCCTCATCGGTGGCAAGCACTGGGTGGGACACACCATCACCGGATCCAACCAGCAGAACCCCAACGACTCGCTGAGCTATCTGCACATGCTGGCCGGCGCGCACGGCACCGTCAGTGTGGTGGGTCACGACACCATCGACGGCACTGTGACGACGCACTATCGTGTCGCCGTCGACCCGGTGGAGGCAGCTCAGCGCGTGCCACCTCAGTTCCGCACCGGACCCGACCAGCTCGCCGCCGCCGGCATCCGCACGTTGCCGGTCGACGTCTGGCTGGACGGCTCGGGGCTGCCGCGCCAAGAGGAGATCAAGGTCGCAACGCACGGCGTGACCAGCAACATCTCCCTGCATCTTCGCGGAAGTCAGCAGCGGCTGCACATCCACGCCCCCGCGCCCGCGGACGTCTGGACGGTCACGTCGATGACCGATCTCGTGCCCTACGTCATCAACCGGTGATCCAACACTCGCTTTACGCGGCGCGGTAGACCACCAGCGACGCCGCGACGTACTGGCAGAGAAACCCCGCCACCGTGAGCGCGTGGAACAGCTCGTGGAACCCGAACCACCGCGGGCTGGGGTTGGGGCGCTTGAGCCCGTAGATGACGCCGCCGACCGTGTAGAAGGCGCCCCCCACCGCGATGAGCACCGCTGCTGCAGCACCGACGCCGTGGATCAGCTGTGGTGCCACGAACCCCGCACCCCAGCCGAGACCGAGATAGAGCGGCACGTAGGACCAGCGCGGCGCGCCCACCCAGACGACCCGGAACACCGCACCGGCGAGAGCCGCGCCCCACACCGCGGCGAGCACGGCAATGCGGGTCTCGCCGTGCAGCGCGAGGACCGTGAACGGCGTGTAGGTGCCGGCGATCAGGAAGAAGATGTTGGCGTGGTCGACCCGCTTCAGGATGCGGTCAGTGCGGTCCGACCAGTTGCCACGGTGATAGATCGCGCTGGTCGTGAACATCGCGACCGCCGTGAAGCTGAACGCAGCCGCGGCCGCGGCCGCCGGCCCGGTCGGCGCCAGGGCGATCAGGACGATGCCGCAGACGAGCGCGATCGGCGCGGTGATCGTGTGCAACCAGCCGCGCAGCCGCGGTTTGGCATAGGCCATCGCAGCCGCCGCCAGCTCACGCGGATCAGTCGTCATCGGGACCACCGTACGCACGGTTCGGCCGTCGGGGGATCCTGACCCCATGCATCTTCGAGTGTTCACCGAGCCGCAACAAGGCGCGTCGTACGACGACCTGCTGCGCGTCGCGCGCAAGACGGAGGACTGCGGCTTCGATGCGTTCTTCCGCTCTGACCACTACCTGGTGATGGGGGATGGTGACGGCCTGCCCGGCCCGACCGACGCGTGGGTCACCCTCGCCGGGCTGGCCCGGGAGACGTCACGCGTGCGGCTGGGCACGCTCGTGTCGTCCGCGACCTTCCGCTTGCCCGGCCCACTCGCGATCACCGTCGCGCAGGTTGACGCGATGAGCGGCGGACGGGTGGAGCTGGGGCTCGGCACCGGCTGGTACGACGCGGAGCACACCGCATACGGCATCGGATTTCCCGTGTTGGGCGAACGGTTCGACCGGCTCGAGGAACAGCTCTCGATCGTCACAGGCCTGTGGCGGACGCCGGCCGGCGAACGGTTCTCCTTCGAGGGACGGCACTGGTCGTTGCACGACTCGCCGGCACTGCCGAAGCCGGTGCAACAACCACATCCGCCGGTGATCATCGGCGGCCACGGGCGCACCCGCACCCCGGGGTTGGCCGCACGGTTCGCCGACGAGTACAACATTCCCTTCCCGGGCTCGGTCGACGGCGCCGGGCGACAGTTCGGGCGGATCCGGGACGCCTGCGTCGCGCATGGCCGTGAACCCGACGACATCGTGCTGTCCGCTGCGCTCGTGCTGTGCTGCGGGCGGGACGACCGCGAGATCAGCCGCCGCGCCGCAGCGATCGGTCGTGACGTGGCCGAGCTGCGCGAGCACGGTTTGGCCGGCACTCCGGCGGAGGTGGTCGAGCGGATCGGGCAGTTCGCCGCGATCGGCGCGAGTCGCGTTTATCTGCAGCTGCTCGACCTCGCCGACCTCGACCACCTCGACCTCGTCGCTGCCGAGGTCCTGCCCTCGGTGTGACCTGGCAGCAAAGGTTCAGTATTCGTTCAGCCCCAGGGGTGAGTCTTGCCTGGTTGACCACGAACCCGTGGTGCATGGCTGCGTGAGGATGACCATGAGCGACCTTTTCTGGCCCGGCCCCTCGGACGAGGAGCACTCGACCGAGGGCGTGGGCACGGAGGACACCCAGCGCCTCGACCGGGCTCCGGACGAGCCAGAGCCGCAGTCGGCACCTGCGGAACGCGCGACCCGGCCATGGCGGACGACGGCGGTTGCCGCCGGCCTCGCCGCGCTGGTCTTCGGCGGTGCCGGCGTCGGCGTGGGCGCCGCGCTGGAGAACGGCAACGGCGGCAGCGGTGCCGACTCGGTCAACTCAGGCTTCAACGTCGCGCCGACGTCGTCGCAGTCGACCGTCGCACCGAAGTCCTACGCCGCCATCGCCGCGCGAGTGCTGCCGTCGGTCGTGTCGATCAACGTCAGCGGCTCCGGTCAGCAAGACACCGGCTCCGGGGTGATCCTGCGGTCGGACGGTTACATCCTGACCAACAACCACGTCGTCACCGCTGCAGTAGGCGGTGGCACCGTGTCGGTCGTGCTCAACGACGGCACCACTGCCGCCGCGCGCATTGTCGGCACCGACGTCGAGGACGATCTCGCCATCATCAAGGTGGCGAAGACCGGACTGCCCGCGGCCACGCTGGGTTCGTCCGCGGCCGCGCATGTCGGCGACCCGGTGCTCGCGGTCGGTTCGCCGCTCGGCCTGACCGGCACCGTCACGTCGGGCATCATCTCCGCACTCAACCGGCCGGTCGACACCACCCAGGACCAGCAGAACGTCGACCCGTTCGGCGGATCGCAGCCGCGCACGACGACCACGGTGATCAGCGCGATCCAGACTGACGCGGCGATCAACCCGGGCAACTCGGGCGGTCCCCTCGTCGACGCGTCCGGCGCTGTCATCGGGATCAACAGCGCCATCGCGTCGACCGGGTCCAGCCTGGGTGGTCAGTCCGGCAACATCGGGGTCGGGTTCGCGATCCCCATCGACCTGGCGAAGGTCATCTCCCAGGAGCTCATCACCACCGGGAAGGTGTCGCACCCGCTGATGGGCGTGTCGCTGGCCGACGCAACCGACAGCAACGGCAACGACCTTGCCCGCGTGCAGGCGGTCAGCAAGGGCGGGCCGGCCGAGCAGGCCGGCCTGCAGGTCGGCGACATCATCACCGCCGTCGGTGGTCAGAAGACGGCCGGCGCGGACGCGGTGATCGCGGCGATCCGCACCCATCAACCGGGCCAGTCGGTCCCCGTGACGATCGACCGGAATGGCGTCAGCAAGACTCTCACCGTGAAGCTGATCGACGCCGCGACTGCGCAAGGCTGATGTCTGCCGAGGCCAGCGTCCTCGTTGTCGACGACGACCCGCAGCTGCGGGCCGCGCTGACGAGGGCGCTGGAGCTCGACGGCTATCGGGTGTCCACGGCCAACAACGGTGCCCAGGCGCTGGACGCCATCGGGCAGCAGCGGCCGGACGCGATGGTGCTCGACGTGATGATGCCGTACGTCGGCGGCCTGGACGTCTGCCGCACGTTACGCGACCGCCGCGACCGGCTTCCCATCATCGTGCTCACCGCACGCGACGAGGTCGGGGACCGCGTAGCCGGTCTCGACGCGGGCGCCGACGACTACCTCACCAAGCCGTTCGCGCTCGAGGAGCTCCGCGCCCGCCTGCGTGCGCTGCTGCGACGCAGCCAGCCCGCCGCGGACGACGAGGCCGCCACGCTGCGCCACGACGACCTCGTGCTCGACCCGGTGGCGCGCACCGTGCACCGCGGCGAGCGACCGATCGACCTCACCCGCACCGAGTTCGCGCTGCTCGAGCTGCTCATGCGCAATGCCGGGCGCCCCTTGCCGCGGGACGTCATCATGGATCGTGTGTGGGGATGGGAGTCCGAGCCGACGAGCAACTCGCTCGAGGTGTTCATCGGCTATCTGCGCCGCAAGACCGAGACCGATGGTGAGCCGCGTCTGATCCACACGGTCCGCGGCGTCGGCTATGTGCTGCGGAGTGATGGATGAAGTCGCCACTTGCGAGGGCTCGTCGCGGGGCGCAAGGCTTTGACCGGCGGTGGCGAGACCTGCCGCTGCGCACTCGGCTGACGACCGTCGCGTCACTGGCCGCGACCCTGGCGATCGTCTCGGTGATCGCGGTGGCCTACATCGCAGTCCGGCACGAGCTCCGCACGCAGATCGATAGGCAGCTGCACCGGCAGGCGCGTGAGCTCAAGGTCCAGAACGACCCGTTCAACGGCGGCGGCTACACGATCAACACGGGCGCCGGCGACCTTGGTGGCTACTCGCAGTCGGTCGCCGCAAATGGCCAGACCGGCCCCCACAGCGATCCGCTGCCGGTCTCAGCCGAGGATGTCCGGATCGCCCGCGCCGGTCACGGGTCCGCCATTCGCGACGCCGAGTTTCGGGGGGAGCCCGTTCGCATCCTGACGACCGGCGGAGCCCT
>JAVEEH010000332.1 GCA_030840545.1 Frankiaceae bacterium
CCCGCTGCGTGCACGAGCTTGTGGAGGCTCTCGGCGTCACTCAGCCGCTTGCCTCGCAACACCTCAAGACGCTGCGCGCCGCCGGACTCGTCGCCACCCAGCGTCGCGGCCGCGAAATGGTCTACCGGCTCGTCGACGACCATGTCTCCCACGTAGCCCGCGACACGATCGCGCACTCACGCGAGCAGCAAGACCGCGCGCCTGACTAGCAGGGGCCTGCTCGTGCGGGCCGCGCTGCGCAGCTAAGCGATGACCGGCGTCGCCCCGGCTACGTCAGGTGAAGCGATAGCCCATGCCGGGTTCGGTGAGCAGATAGCGGGGGCGCGCTGGGTCGGGCTCGAGCTTGCGACGGAGCTGGGCCATGTAGACGCGCAGATAGTTGAGCTCGGTGGTGTAGTTGGGACCCCAGACGTCGTGAAGTAGTTGGCGTTGGGTTACAAGGCGGCCCCGATTGCGGACCAGGATCTCGAGCAGCTGCCACTCGGTGGGGGTGAGCCGCACGTCGTTCCCGCTGGCGCTGACTCGTCTGGCCGCGACGTCGATGAGGAGATGGTCGTTGCTGATGACCGGCTGCTCGTCTGAGGGGACGGCTCGCCGGACGGCTGCTCGCAGCCGGGCGAGGAGTTCGTCCATGCCGAATGGCTTGGTGACGTAGTCGTCGGCGCCGGCGTCCAGCGCGGCTACTTTGGCCTGTTCCTGTTCGCGGGCGGACAGCACGATGATGGGTGTCGTGGACCAGCCGCGGACTCCTTTGATGACCTCCGTGCCGTCCATGTCGGGAAGTCCCAGGTCGAGAATGACCACGTCTGGGCGTTCGCGGGCGATGGCGGCCAGTCCGCTGGCACCGTCGCCGGCCGTGGCCACCTGGTAGTCGCGGGCGGTCAGGTTGATGCGCAGTGCCCGACAGATTGCCGCTTCGTCGTCGATCACGACGACCTTGGTCATGACCGGCTCTGCTCGACCGCGGCCGTGGCCGGTGCGGCCGGGAGCAGCACGGTCATGGTGAGTCCGCCGCCATCCGTGTCGGTTGCGGTGAGCGTGCCACCGATCGCTTCGGTGAAACCGCGAGCGACCGCGAGCCCGAGTCCGATTCCGGTCGTCGAGTCCTGGTCGCCGAGTCGCTGGAACGGCTCGAACATGCGGTCGCGCTCGTCGGCCGCAACGCCGGGGCCACGGTCGATCACAGCGATCGCCACCCTTTCGCCGAGGTGCCGTGCGACGAGGACGGGCGCCTGTCCCGGTGGCGACCATCTGATGGCGTTTCCGAGAAGGTTGGCCAGGACGCGTTCGAGCAGTCCGGCGTCGGTGAGGATGAGGGGGAGATCCTCGGGAAGGTCGAGCGTGACGTCGTCGGCGCCGGCGAGCCCGCGGAGCGCGACCGGAGCGATCTCCTCGACGGCGGCGGGCTGCAGGTAGGGCTGGAGCGCTCCGGTCTGGACTCTGCTCATGTCGAGCAGGTTGGCGATCAGCGCGCCGAGCCGGTCGGTGGATTCCTCGATGGTCTCGAGGAACGCGGACTCGTCTTCGGGGGAGAACGCGACCTCGGTCTGCCTCAGACTGCTGACGCTCGCCTTGATCGACGCAAGCGGAGTGCGGAGGTCGTGGCTGACGGCCGTGAGCAGCGCGGTCCGCATCCGGTTTCCTGCGGCCAGCGCTTCCGCTTGGGATGCCTGCATTCGGAACCGGTCACGGTCGAGTGCCGCCGCGAGCTGTCCGCCGGCCGCTTCGAGCAGTCGCCGGCTGGCCGATGGGGTGGCGCCGCGGACGGCGAGTTGCAGATCCGGCCGGAGCTGTACGCGATGCACGACACCTGCCTCGGCGGTCGGGCGGACGGCTGAGCTGGTGGCGATGACGACCCAGGTGTGGCCGGCGAGCTCGACCAGATCTACGTCGACGCCGAGCGTGTCCTGCAGGTAGCGCAGAATCGCGGACGGAGTGTCGTCGGTTCCGAGCGCCGTCTTGGCCAGCTCGAGCAGGACATTGGCCTCCCGGTTGCTGTGAGCGGCGAGCTGGGCTCGCCGGGCGGCGAGGTGTACGACGCTGGACACGCTGATCGCGACGACCACGAAGAGCACCAGTGCGATCAGGTTGTCGGCCTCGCCGATCGTGAAGGTGTGCAGTGGCGGGGTGAAGTACCAGTTGAGGAGCAGGCTGGCGAGCACGGCGGAGGTGACAGCGGGCCAGAACCCGCCGACGACGGCGATGGCGACGACAGCGCTGAGGTAGAAGAGCAGGTCGTCGGTGAGGGAGAAGTGCCGGCGGTGGGCGGCCAGGGTTGTGGTGAGCAGCGGAAGCACGACGACCGCGAGGGCTACGCCGAGCGTCATCCGGCGCCGGTCGACGGCCCCGCGGAAGCTCGGTACCGCGGGAAGCGTCTCCATGTCGTCCAGTGTGCGCCGTCGGTCGGCGATGCGGCGCCGCAGTGTCCAACCTACGGTCGCGGTCAGACCCGCCGCTGCGACGCAGCTCACGAACGCCGGCTCAGACACACTGCCGGTTAGTCGGAGCGTCCCGTAGGGCTGAGCCGAGAACGCGGTGGCCGTCATCCACGAGAGAAGCCCGATCGGCACGGCGGCCAGCGGCTCCCCGACGGCACTGGCCAGCGCCCCAGCACCAGCACACAGACCGATGACAACCGAAGCGGGGAGGTGCGTGGACCCGGCGACGGCGCTAATCACGAGCAAGACCGTCCCGGCCGCAGGCAGCACGAACGGAGCCGGCACTGCGGTGTGCCGGAGCCGGCGGAACTCACGCCTGGCGTCCATGACGAGAGCCAGTGGACCTCGGCTCGAGGTCGATGCGGCGAATCTTCACGGTTTCTTAACGGCTCCTCGTGCAATCTTGATGCAGCGCATACGGCCATCGTCCTGCGGCAGTTCTAGCGTCGCTGCGTGGGACAGATCGGCGCGGTCAAGCGGCTCTTTGTCGGTCGGCCGCTCAGCAGCCAACGGATGCAGGAGACGCTGCTGCCCAAGTGGCTCGCACTGCCGGTCTTCTGCTCCGACCCGATCTCCTCGGTGGCTTACGCGACCGAACAGATCGTCCTCGTGTTGGCATTCGGGGGTGCCGCGTACCTGTCGCTGGCGAAGTGGGTCGCCGCCGCCGTCGCGGTGCTGCTGGTGATCGTCGTGCTGTCCTACCGGCAGACCTGCTTCGCCTACCCGAACGGCGGGGGAGCGTTCGCCGTCAGTCTCGACAACTTCGGTCCCGGCGCGGCGCTGGTCGCCGCGAGTGCGCTGCTCGTGGACTACGTGATGACCGTCGCCGTGTCGGTCGTCTCTGGAGTCATCGCGATAACCAGCGCGGTTACGAGCTTGAGCGCGCACACGATTGCCCTGTCGGTGGGCTTCACGGTGATGCTGATGCTCGCGAACCTGAGGGGGGTCAAGGAATCCGGTCGCGCCTTCGCGGTGCCGACGTACGCGTTCATCGTCCTGACGTTCGTCATGTTCGCGGTCGGTCTGATCAAAGGCCTAACCGGTCACCTGCCGGATGCCTCGACGGTGCATCAGCAGTTGCACCGGACCGCGCAGGTCGGCGGAATCTTCACTCTTTTGCTCGCATTGCGAGCGTTCGCCTCCGGCTGCACGGCGCTCACCGGCGTCGAGGCCATCAGTAATGGCGTGCCGTCATTCCGGAAGCCGACGTCGAAGAACGCGGCGGAAACTCTGACGATCATGGGGGCGCTGGCGGTCACGATGTTCGTCGGCATCACCGTGCTCGCGCTGCACCTGCACGCGCACGCCCTGCCGTCGGGCAATCCGTCGGTCATCTCCCAGATCGCTGCCTCGGTGTTCGGCGACACAGCGGTTCTGTTTTACCTCTACCAGGCCGCAACCGCCGGCATCCTGATCCTGGCAGCGAACACGGCGTTCAACGGGTTTCCGGTGCTCGCGTCGATCCTGGCCCAGGAGCGGTACCTGCCACGCCAGCTGCACAATCGCGGCGACAAGCTGGTGTTCAGCAACGGCATCGTGCTGCTCGGCGGGTTCGCGATCGCGTTGATTGTCGGTTTCAATGCCAACCTCGACCACCTCATCCAGCTCTACATCATCGGCGTGTTCACGTCGTTCACGCTCAGCCAAGCCGGCATGGTCCGGCACTGGAACCGGTTGCTCCCGACGACACCTCCCGCGAATCTGCGCCGACTCCGCACGTCTCGCGCGATCAACCTCGTCGGTGCTGTCGCGACCGGGCTCGTGCTCGTCATCGTCCTGTACTCCAAGGTCACCCACGGCGCGTGGATCGCGATCCTCGCGATGATGGCGCTGTTCGTGCTGATGCGCGGCATTCACAGTCACTACGCCGCCGTCTCCACCGAGCTCGACGTCACCGCGTCTGACCGGCCGCTGCTGCCGTCCCGCAACCATGCCGTCGTCCTCGTCTCCCGCCTGCACCTGCCCACGATGCGGGCCCTGGCCTATGCGAAGGCGACTCGGCCGAGCACGCTGGCTGCGGTGACAGTCAAGACCGATGAAGCCGACACCGAACGGCTTCGCAAGGCCTGGGACGCTCAGGATCTCGACATTCCGTTGGTCATCCTCGACTCGCCGTATCGGGAGATGACCCGCCCGGTGCTGGACTACCTGCGCAGCCTGCACAAGAACTCCCCACGAGACATCGTCACAGTCTTCATTCCCGAGTACGTCGTCGGCCGTTGGTGGGAACAGCTCTTGCACAACCAGAGCGCCCTACGACTCAAGGCCCGACTTCTGTTTGAACCCGGTGTGATGGTCACCAGCGTCCCGTGGCAGCTCCGGTCATCCCACCCTGTCAGCGACGACCAGGAGGGGGTCCGGCCCACGTAGGGGCAAGGCGGTCGACCCCCATCGTGGCAGCTTGTCCTGGACCTAGTCCCTTGTGCGGATCGCAAGGCCTCGACCCTCATGCCAAGACGTGATCTCCAGGCGGTTGTTGCGCACTCGGGTAAGCACGACCTCACGGATGTCCAGCAAGAACCGATGGTCGCTTGTCGAGGTGGAGTCACCGACCTCTTGGGCGAGGCCGGCGAGTTTCGCCTCACCGTCCCAAGCGCTCGGGTCGTCGGGAGGCGGATCTACGGTCGGTGAGTGCAGGGCGAAACGTGCGTCACGCCGGAGATCCAGCGCCTTCACCGCTCCCGGCATGCTCCCTAGGAAGACGTCGCCGCCGCTGAACTCCACCTCGGTGCCGCTGATGCGGGGGGCGCCGCCGCTGCGCAAAGTCGCGAGCGTGGCGTGCTTCCTTACGGCAAAGCATCGCCGCACAGCAGCCGAGAGGTCGGGAGCCGCCTTCTCCACATGAGCCCAACTGGCCATCCGAGCACGATCGCAGATCGCTCGGACAGTTTCGGTGATCTGGAGCCGCCGGCGTCCTGACTGTCCGGGCACACGGACACAGCTGCTGCCATGCCAACGCCGCCGAACTTTGGACGCGAAACTGGACACGCCCTGCTCAGCGCGCCCGGGTCGAAGTCCAAAGTTCGGGTTCCCTCAGGCCGACCCCGATGCACATCGAGAGCGCTCAACGGCGGGCGAGCAGCTCGGCTCCGAGAGACACTGGCTCGCGCAGCACGAGTGCGACGGCGCCGAGGACCTCGGCGCGTTCGCCGAGCTCGGCGGCCACGATGTCGATGCTGCTGCCCGCTGTCGTCACGGCTGCGGAGCGGGCTGCGTAACGCAGCGGACCGACCAACAACTCGTCGGCGGCACCGAGCTCGCCGCCGACAACCACGCGGTCTGGGTCGAGCAAGCTGACCAGGTTGGCCACGGCCAGCCCGATGTGCTCGCCGGCATCGGCAAGAACGCGGCGGGCGCCGGCGTGACCGTCTGTCGCCAGCCGCAGCAGTGCCTCCACTCCGTCGAGCTCGACCCCCGCCGCTGCCATCTGCGCGAGCAGCGCGGTCGCGCCGGCGAGCTGCTCGAGGCAGCCGCGGTTGCCGCAGCGGCAGACCGGTCCGGAGTTGGCAAGGGTCGTGTGACCGATCTCGCCGGCGGTGCCTGAAGCACCACGGAACAGCCGCCCATCCACCAAGAACCCCGCACCGACGCCGGCCGCCACTTTCACATAGGCCAGCACCCGGCTCCCGCGGCCGGCTCCGAGCAGGCCTTCCGCCAGCGCTCCGAGGTTCGCGTCGTTCTCCACCAGCACCGGCGATCGCAGCCGCTTCTCCAGCTCGGCGCGGGGTGCGAACCCCACCCAGCCAGGCAGGATCGTCGCGGACCCGAGTCGACCCGATGCTCGGTCGACAGGCCCCGGCAGGCCCACACCGACGCCCAGCAGCTCGGTGCGTTTGACCCCCGACCCCTGCAGCAGCCGCCTCGTGATCGCAACCACGAGCTCGAGGGTCTCCTCGGGATGGTCCGGTACGTCGACGCGCTGGACGTCCTCGGCGAGAACGTTGAGGCCGAGATCGGCGACGACGACGCGGACGTGGGTGCGGCCGATGTCGATGCCGACACCGGCAGCCGCCGTGGGTTCGAGATCGACGAGTGCGGGCGGGCGACCGCCCGCACCGAGCCGGCGGCCGTCCACCCCCTCACGGACCAGCTCCCGGTCGAGCAGCTGAGTGAGCAGGTTGGAAACCGTGGCGCGGGAGAGCCCGGCGCGGCGCACGATGTCGGTCCGCGCGAGGGGTCCCTCGAGCCGCAACACGTCGAGGATGCGCGCCAGGTTCGCCGCGCGCGAATCAGTCGCTCGGCCTGCAGAACGCGCGGCGGAGGTCACGGCGGCACTGTGTTCGCCCCGTCGAGTTCTGTCAAGTACACGGCAGAATATGCCGGGTTGTCGCCGTACGATCACCGGACGCAGTCGCGACGGAGCCCGGAGTAGTGACGACAGTCGCCCAGATCATGCTGTTCGTACCTCGGGTTGTGACGAATGCTTGACAGAACGTCGAGACACGGCCATTGTCCGGCAACAGGACCGCAACGGTCCGGCAACGTCCGGCTCCGCGGAGCCGCACTAGTTCTCGGAGGCCGACAGTGCCCACAGGTTTCAGCGCCCCACGCGTCGCGGTCGCAGCGTCGCTCGCCAGCGTCGCCCTCGTCGCCGCCGCTTGCGGCGGGTCGAGCAGCGGGGGCAGTCCCACCAACACGCCCTCAGCCACCGGTTCCGCCGCGGGCGGTGCGGCGCAGGGCGCATGCAAGCTCACCAGCCCGCCGACCAGCTCCGCCAAGGCACCACCGACCACGGCGACGGCCAAGGCCAGTGGCAAGGTCGGCGTGATCCTGCCCGACACCACGTCGTCGACGCGCTACACGCTGTACGACAAGCCGCTGCTGCAGAAGGCGCTCACTGATGCGGGTGTAACTGCTGACGTCCAGAACGCGGGTGGCAGCACGGCCCGCTTCCAGCAGATCGCCCAGGGCATGATCGGCAACGGCGTCAAGGTCCTCATCATCGACTCGATCGACGCCACCTCCGGCGCGGCTGTCGAGAAGCAGGCCTCACAGGCCGGCGTCAAGGTCATCGACTACGACCGCGTCAACCTCGGTGGCACGGCTCAGTACTACGTCGCGTTCGACAGTGTGGACGTCGGCAAGCTCATGGGGCAGACGCTCGTGGACTGCCTCGCTGCGAGCGGAACCACCAATCCGAAGATCATCATGATGGATGGCGGCAAGGACGTCGACAACAACGCTGTGCTCTTCGCACAGGGTGCCAACGACGTGCTCAAGCCGCTGCAGGCCCAGGGCAAGCTCAAGATCCTGTCGGAGTCGGTCGTGAAGGGCTGGACCATCGCCAACGCCGCGCCGACCTTCACCCAGGCTCTGACTGCTGCCGGAGGCAAGGTTGACGGTGTCATCGCCGCCAACGACGACATCGCCAACGCCGTCATCGGTGTCCTCAAGAGCAGCGGCCTCGCCGGCCATGTCGGGATCACCGGCCAGGACTCCGGCGTCGAGGGCCTGCAGAACATCATCAACGGTCAGCAGAGCATGACCGTCTTCAAGAACGTCAAGCTCGAGGCCGCCGCGGCGGCGCAGCTCGCGATCGCGCTGATCAGTGGCAAGAATGCGGCGTCGGCGGGCCTGACCCTGACCAAGTTCGACGACCCGAAGGCGCCCAACCACAACCTGCAGGCGCTGCTGCTCCCGACTCAGGTCATCACCCAGGCCAACGTGATGGACGTGGTCAGCGCGGGTGCTCTCACGGTCGCTGAGATCTGCAAGGGCATCGAGTCGACCTGCGCCAGCCTCGGGATTCAGTAACCGACACGCACCTCCCGCAAGCAAGGCGGTGGTCGGCCGGGACGTATCGTCTCGACCGACCACCGCTTCGCAGTCCGGGTGCAGGTGCCGGACCGGCACGAGGAAGAAGGGCCGATGCCTGAGCCGATCCTCGAGATCTCCGGCGTCAACAAGAGCTTCGGGCCGGTGCACGTGCTACGCGACATCGACCTCGCCATCTACCCGGGTCAGGTCACCGCGCTTGTCGGTGACAACGGCGCCGGGAAGTCCACGCTCGTCAAGTGCATCGCGGGCATTCACAGCATCGACAGCGGCACCGTCGCGTTCGAAGGCAAACCCGTCATACTCAACGACCCGCGGGTGGCCGCCGCTCTCGGGATCGAGTTCGTCTACCAGGACCTTGCGCTCGCCGACAACCTCGACATCACGCAGAACATGTTCCTCGGCCGCGAGATCCGCCGCTTCGGTTTCCTCGCCGACGGCCAGATGGAGCGCAAGGCTCGGGAGACCCTGACGAGCCTGTCGGTGCGCACCGTGTCCTCGGTGCGCCAGTCGGTCGCCAGCCTGTCCGGTGGGCAGCGCCAGACCGTCGCGATCGCCAAAGCGGTGCTCTGGAACAGCAAGGTCGTCTTCCTCGACGAGCCCACCGCAGCGCTCGGGGTGCAGCAGACCCGCCAGGTGCTCGAGCTGGTCCGCCGCCTGGCCGACCAGGGCCTCGGTGTCGTGCTCATCTCGCACAACATGAACGACGTGATGGAGGTCGCCGACAGGGTGGCCGCCCTGTATCTCGGTCGCATCGCGGCGGAAGTCCTCACCAAGGACAGCAGTACGACGCAGATCGTCGAGCTGATCACCGCAGGTCGCAGCGGCGACATCGGACTGGCGCCGGCGACGGCCAACGAGAGCATCTGAGGACGCCGCGAGATGAGCGAATCGCAGAGTTCGAGTGCAGCGGGCGGCGGGCGCCCGACCGACACCGGCCGGCCCGCGGGTGATTTCTCGCTCGACGTCGAGCGTCGTACCGTCCCCGGCGCCTTACGGTCCTACGTCGTTCGCCTGCGCTCCGGCGAGCCCGGTGCGCTGCCGTCGGTGCTCGGCCTGGTCGTCCTGGCCGCGATCTTCAGCCAGGTGAGCAGCCGGTTCCTGAGCGAGAACAACATCGGCAACCTTCCGGGTCAGGGCGCCTACATCGCGATCATCGCCATGGGCCTGGTGTTCGTCCTGCTGCTCGGCGAGATCGACCTCTCCGCCGGCACGACGGGTGGCATCTGTGCAGGCTTCGCGGCCCAAGCGGTCTTCTCGCAAGGGCTGCACCACGGTGTCTCCGGACTGCTCTACTGGTCGTTGATCATCGCCATGGTGGCGGCCGCCGTGCTCGGGCTCTACCTCAAGTCGATCAGTGGCCCGATCGTGGTTGCGATCGGAGTCGTGATCGCCCTGACCGGCCAGGACAAGCACGTCCTGCTGGCACTGGTCTTCGCCGTCGCCCTTGGTTGCGCGGTCGGCATCTTCGTCGGCTGGCTCGTCGCCGCGGTGGGAATCCCCAGCTTCATCGTGACGCTGGCGCTGTTCCTGGCCTTCCAGGGCGTGCTGCTGTTCGCGCTGAAGTCGCAGCCGATCGGCGTCAACAACTACAACCTCTGGTACGGCCTCGCGCACGACAACATGTCGCCCGCCTGGAGCTGGGTGTTCACGATCGTCGTCGTCACCGGCTATTTCGCCTTCACGGCGCTGAAGGCGCTGCGCGCGCAGGCGGCGGGTCTCGCTGCCGACACCATGCAACTGGTCGTGGCCCGCGCTGCCGTCCTTGCCGCGATCGCCGTGGTCATCACCTACTTCGCCAACCAGAACAGGAACACCAACACCTTCCGGACGATCCAGGGTTTGCCCTACGCCGCCACGATCCCCATCGCGCTGATGATCGTCGCGACGCTCGCGCTGACGAAGACGCCGTGGGGCCGGCACCTCTATGCGACGGGTGGCAACCAAGAAGCCGCGCGACGGGCCGGCATCGACGTCCGGCACATCAAGGTCAGCGCGTTCACGGTCAACTCCGCGTTCGCCGCGCTCGGCGGCGTCTTCCTCGCGTCCAACACGGGCGGCGCGCAGCTCGACCTCGGCGCGGGCAACATCCTGCTGTTCGCCGTCGCTGCGGCGGTCATCGGCGGGACATCGCTGTTCGGCGGTCGCGGCAAGCCGCGTGACGCCATCCTCGGCGCGCTGGTCATCGTCATGATTCCGAACGGCATCGGCCTCAAGCCGAACCTGGGAGTGCAGCACCAGGAGGTCATCACCGGCCTGGTGCTGCTGGTCGCCGCATCGGTCGACGCGATCTCCCGCCGCCGGGCCCTTTCCGGGCGCTGACCGGACCGCGACAGTGACGTCGGAGCGGCCGGCGCCATGACCGGCGACGATCTGCATGTCGCGCTGGTCGGTTACGGCCTGGCTGGTCGCTTCTTCCACGCACCGGTGCTGTCGGCCGTCGATGGCCTCGTGCTCGCTGCAGTCGTGACGTCCTCGCCCGACCGAGCCGCGCAGGCGCGTGCGGATCATCCAGGGGTCGCGGTCCTGCCCGACACCGACGTGCTGTGGCAGCGGGCCGGCGAGTACGACGCCGTCGTGGTCGCGACGCCGAACCGCAC
>JAVEEH010000004.1 GCA_030840545.1 Frankiaceae bacterium
CGCCATGCTCACCTCGATGCAGCCCTGACTCCGACGCCCGACCCTACGACCGAGGATGCGACCGGACGTGCAGGACCTGGGTGTCCTCGTCCAGCACGGCCGCCAGGCCCTTCGCGGTGTCCTCGTCGCCCACCGTCACGGTGACGTACCACGCCCCGGCCCCCGCGTCGGCAACATCAACCCCGTGCACCGTGACCCCGCGCTGCTCCGCCCGGGAGCGGATGAGGTACTCCGCCTGATCCCGGTTGCGCGCGAAAACCGTCAGTGGTCCCAGCTGAGCCATCGTGAGCCTCCGCCTCGTTGCGCGGATCCAGCCTCGGGGTCAATCCTGACAGGGACCTGAACCCGGGCCAAGAGGCGGCGAAGTCTTCTCCCCCGGCTCAGTCGGTGGCCGCTGACTCTGCGGAAGACGCCTGGCCGGGCACGTCGATCGTTCTGATCGGTCCCTTGAACCAGTTCTTGACCGAGAGGTGCCACCAGATCCAGAGCAGGATCAGCGCCCCGGGTACGACGAGGATCGTGTAGTTGACGTACTTCATCGCGAAGCCGGTGTTCCACGGCACGCCGAGTGTCGACGTCGGTAGCAGGGCAATGATCGATGTGATCGCGATCTCGACGACCGCGACGACACACATCCACTTGTACTTCGACCCCAGCGTCCAGTTGCCCGGCGTGAAGCTGTCGCCGGCTCGCCACCGCAGATAGATCGGGATCGCGAAGGCGACATAGAGCCCAACCACACCGATCGTCACGACCGCGAAGAACGCGACCGGCACCGGCGCGCCGTTGATGTCGACCTTGACGAGCGCGGGCGCCGTGATGATCGCGGCGACGACTGCAGCCAGGATCACGCTGTGAACCGGCACCCTGTTGGCGTTCAGCGTGCGCCAGTATTTGTGTCCCGGCACGGCCTTGTCGCGACTGAAGGCGAACAACATGCGTGTGGTGCTCGTCATGCACGCCATCGTGCAGAAGAACTGCCCGGCCGCAGAGATCAGCAAGACGGTGCCGTGCCAGTTCTTCCCCAGCGCCTGGCCGAAGATCGCGTCCACCGCGCCGCCCGCCTTGGTGACGCCGGGCACGCTCTGGACCGCGAACAAGAACGACACCAGCAAAATCCAGCCGCCGATCGCCGAGTAGAAGATCGAGCGCCAGATACCTTTCGCGGCGCCATCGGCAGCGCTCTTGGTCTCCTCCGACAAGTGCGCCGAGGCGTCGTAACCGGTGATCGTGTACTGCGTGAGGATCGCCGCCAGCGGCAGGACGTAGAGGAAGAACCCCGCCCCGTGCATGTTGCCGCCGAAGAACCCGGTGTTGTTCACCCGCGTCGTCGCGACGGTGCTGAGGCTGGCGTGGTGGCCGGGCACGAGCACCAGGATCAGCACGACCGCGGTTGCCCCGGCGACATGCCACCAAACGGAGACGTTGTTGATGATGGCGAGCAGGTGACTGGAGAAGATGTTCACGACCGCGGCAAGCGCGAGGACCACCAGGAAGATGATGAAGACACGGGTCAACGAGTAGTGGCTCGCCCACGAGCTGCTGAACGTGTCGAGGGTCAGGTCGATGAAGGTGGCGCAGCCGTAAGCCACTGACGCATCGATCGCGAGCAGCCCGATGAGGTTGAGCCAGCCGGTGTAATAGCCGGCCTTCGCGCCGCCCAGCTTCGAGGCCCACCAGTAGATGCCGCCCGAGGTGGGGAACGCCGACACCAGCTCGGACATGCAGAAACCGATGATGAGGATGAAGGCCGAGACGAGCGGCCAGCCCCAGAAGATCGCCATCGGGCCGCCGTTGTTCCAGCCGACCCCGAAGGTCGTGAAGCAACCGGCGAGGATCGAGATGATGGAGAACGAGATCGCGAAGTTGGAGAAGCCGGACCACGACCTGTTCAGCTCTTGTTTGTAGCCGAGCTCGGCGAGCCTCTGTTCGTCTGCGTTGAGCTGCGTGGTGTCAGACACTGATTGTCCCCCTGTGCGTCACGGTTGCTGAACCTCGGTGATGAGACGTGGCAGATCGGGGCCACGGAGCTCGGCGGTTGCTCGTTCGTATTTCTGCAGTCCCCACGACCAGAAGTCGAAGTCGAGCTCGCTGGTCGCCGCCTGGATCGAAGCCCACAGCGTCCAGCCGTAGTCGGACATGATGCCGAACAGCCGGGTGCGGGCGACCTTGCCCGCAGTCGCGACGCCGAAGTAGGCCGCCACGAGGTGCTCGAGCCGGTCGGTCCCGAGGTGCGCTTCGCTGCAAAGATTGCCCAGCTCGAAGCACGGGTCGGCGTTGCCCGAATACTCGAAGTCGACGAGCCACAGCTGCGTGTCGTCGGCCATGATGTTGGCGGCGAGCAGGTCGTTGTGACATGGCACCGTGCCCTCGTCCCGCACCGCCATCGCGCCACGGATCGTCGTCAGCACCGGGGCGAAGTCGAGGTACGACGGCGGCAACCGGAACCCGCGCGACAACACCAGCTCCAGGTAACGCCGTTGCAGCGCGAACATGTCGAAGTCGCCGACGAACCTCGGGCCGGCGTGCAGCCGCCGGCACGTCGCAGCGACGCGCGCGAGCGTCTCGGCGTCATCGAGCTCGGCCTCGTCGAAGGTCCGCCCGTCGATCCATTCGATGACCAATGCACCGAACTCGGGCAGATAGGCGAGAACGTCCGGCGCGACACCGGTAGAGGCAGCCGCGGTGGAGTTCGCGCACTCCGCATCCCGGTCGATGGCGAGCAGCGCCGATTGCTCCGACGACAGCCGCACGACGACGTCGCGGCCGCTCGCCGACGTCACGCGGTAGTTGCGGTTCGTCAATCCACCGGGCAGCGGGGTCGCGGTGAACGAGCCCTGCATGCCGGGCACCCGCGCGACGACGTCATCGAGCAATGAGTGTGCAACCGTCACGAGCACCCCCACTCCCGCCCGTAGGTGGCTCGGATCGTAGGTCCTGCCGGACTCAAGGTCTAGTCCCCGGACCTTTACGGCGTTTCCTCAACGTTGCATGATGTCCCGTCGTGAGGGCCGCGCGGGAGCTGCCGGACGCCGCCCGGGTCGTCGTCATCGGCGGGGGCGTCGGAGGCGTGAGCGTCGCCTATCACCTGAGCGAGCTCGGCGAGCGCGACGTTCTCGTGATCGATCGGGATGAACTGACCAGCGGTTCGACCTTCCACTCCGCCGGACTTGTCGGACAACTGCGCGCTGACCCGACGCTGACCCGGATGAACATGTACTCGGTCGACCTCTACCGACGGTTGCAGTCCGGTGACCAGCCGGTCGGGTGGACGGAAAGCGGCGGCATCAAGCTAGCGTCCAGCCCTGAGCGGCTCGAGGAGATCCGTCGGCAGATCGCGTGGGCGCGCACCTACGACCTCCCACTGCACGAGATCTCCGTCCAGGAGGCGGCCGAGCGGTTCCCCCTCATCGACACCGAGGGTGTCGTCGGCGCGGCCTACCTCGACTCCGACGGCTACCTGGACCCATCCCAACTCTGCTACTCACTCGCGGCCGCGGCGCGCACGAACGGTGTCCGCATCGCGACACACACGCGCGTCACCGGCATCGACGTGACCGCCGGACGGGTGACCGGTGTGTCGACCGACGCCGGTCACGTCGACTGCGAGGTCGTCGTCAACTGCGCGGGGATGTTCGCGGCGGAGATCGGGCGGATGGCCGACGTGCGCATTCCCGTGGTGCCGATGTCGCACCAGTATCTGGTGACCGAGCCACTGCTCCAGCGCCGCGAGACACCGTTGCCGACCCTGCGCGACCCCGACCTGCTGATCTATTTCCGGCAGGAGGTCGACGGGCTCGTCATGGGTGGCTACGAGCGAAACCCGGCGCCGTTCGCCGCATCGGCGAGTCACCTCGACGCCGTGCCCGCCGATTTCAACGGCCGGCTGCTCCCCGAGGACTGGCCCCGGTTCGAAGAGCTCGCGACCAACGCGCAACGCCGGGTCCCCGTCATGGGCGACGCGGGAGTACGCCGGATGATCAACGGCCCGGAGGCGTTCACACCGGACAACGAGTTCTGCCTCGGCGAGACGGAGGTGGCTGGCTTCTTCGTCGCCGCCGGCTTCTGCGCGCACGGCATCGCCGGTGCCGGCGGCGTCGGCAAGCTCCTGGCCGAGTGGATAGTCGAGGGCGAGCCCGGCCTCGACGTCTGGCACATGGACATCAGCCGGTTCGGTCGGCAGTGGCGCTCACCACGGCTCACCCTGGCGCGCACGATCGAGAGCTACCAGCGCTATTACGACATCCCCTATCCGGGCCTGCAGCGGTCGGCAGGTCGGCCGCTGCGCACCAGCCCGGCCTACGACTGGCACCGTGACCATGACGCGGAGTTCGGCGAGAAGGCCGGTTGGGAGCGGGTCGACTACTACCGGCCCAACGCCGGCGACGGCGACGACGCCCTCCGTCCGCTTTCGTGGGCCGGCCGACACTGGTCTGCCGCCATCGGCGCCGAGCATCGCGCCACCCGTGCGTCGGCCGGGCTGTTCGACGAGACGTCGTTCGCCAAGCTCGAGGTGAGCGGACCCGACGCGGCCTGCTTCCTGGACTGGGTGTGCGACAACCAGGTTGCTCGTTCGGTCGGCGCCGTCACCTACACGCAGGCACTCAACCGTCGCGGCGGGATCGAAGCCGACTTCACCGTCACTCGCACCGCCGACGAAGTCTTCCTCATCATCACCGGTACTGCGTTCGGCACACACGACATGTCCTGGCTGCAGAAGCAAGCACGGCGCCGGCAGGCGCGGGTGCGGATCGCGGACGTCACCGGCCTCTATGCCTGCTACGCGATGTGGGGCCCGCGCTCACCCGACATCCTCGGGCGGCTCACCGATGCGGACCTCAGCGATGGCGCCTTTCGCTTCATGACGTCACAACCGCTGAGCGTCGGTGCGGCGCCGGTGCGCGCGCTGCGGGTGACCTTCGTCGGCGAGCTCGGCTGGGAGCTCTACACGCCGACGGAGTACGGCGCCGGCCTCTGGCGTGAGCTCTGGGCCGCGGGAGCAGACCTCGGGTTGATGGCGGCGGGCTATCGAGCCATCGAGAGCATGCGCCTGGAGAAGGGCTACCGCGTCTGGGGCACCGACATCACGCCCGAGACGTCGCCGTGGGAAGCCGGGCTCGGCTTCTGCGTCAAGCTCGACAAGCCCGACGGTTTCGAGGGACGCGACGCGCTGCTGGCCGCGAAGGAGAACGGGCTGAGCCGGCGGATGTGCGCCGTCGTGCTCGACGACCCGCGGCAAGTCGTGATCGGCAACGAACCGGTGCGGGTCGGTGGCCGGGTCTCCGGCCGCGTCACGTCCGGTGGCTACGGCTACACCGTCGGGCAGTCGATCGCCTACTCCTACCTCGACATCGGCGACAGCGAGCCAGGCACCCCGGTCGAGATCGACCTGTTCGGCGAGTGGGTGCACGGAGCGGTCGTCGCCGAACCGGTGTTCGACCCGGAGAACGCCGCATGAGCCCGGCACAGCCGCCCCGGGTCGGCCTCACGACCTACCGGGAGCAGGCGAGCTGGGGCGTCTGGGCCGAGCCGGCCGACCTGCTCCCGACGTCGTACGCCGACGCGGTTGCAGCCGCCGGCGGCGCGCCGCTGCTGCTGCCCCCGGCCAGCACGACGGCCGCCGAGTCAGCCGTCGACGGCCTGCACGGACTGGTTCTCAGCGGCGGTGCGGACGTCGATCCAGTGCAGTACGGCGCTCCACCGGATGAACGGACCGGACCGGTCCGGCCCGACCGCGACGCGTGGGAGCTGGCACTCGTCGCCGCTGCGCTGCGACGCGACCTGCCGGTGCTCGGTGTCTGCCGCGGCATGCAGGTCCTCGCGGTCGCCCTCGGTGGAACTCTCGTGCAGCACCTTCCCGAAGTTGTCGGCGACGAGTCACACCGACCGAGCGTCGGCGTCCACGG